>DATLXD010000283.1:0-7221 GCA_035575965.1 Pyrinomonadaceae bacterium
AAAAATAAGTGATAGCGGAAAATAGAAAATGAGTAACTGATAATGGTAGGATTTACTAATTATCCATTTTCATTTTCCATAAGCATTATGAGTATTGCGACGAAAACAGGCGACAAGGGAAAGACCGCGCTGATTGGCGGCGAGCGCGTTTCAAAAGCGGATTTGCGCGTTGAATCTTACGGCACGATTGACGAACTCGGCTCGCAGATGGGATTTGCGCGTTCGATTTGCGGCGACGCAGAAATTAACGAACTCACCAAGTCAATCCAAAAGGAATTATTTATGGTCGCCGGTTCGATGGCGAATCCGAATTTTGAAAACGCGCCGAAACCGTATATGTCCGGCGAAATGATTGACCGTCTGACGGCGGAAGTAACACGCATCGAGAAACTGGAAGGCATTTTGTTCGATTGGAGTTTGCCGGGCGATGTATCTGCGGCGGCGGCTTTTGACGTTGCCAGAACCGTCTGCCGCCGCGCCGAAAGATGTGTCGTGCGCCTTCAGGAAAACGGGGAGAATGTAGATTCGCTCATCATTACTTATCTGAACAGACTTTCGGATTTGCTCTGGCTTGTCGGCAGATTTCTGGAAATGAAGGCAGGCGTTGATTCAACCTTGCGCGACGACGAACACACGGGAAACAAATGGTCGCGGGCTTGGTGATTAAAGAATAAAAGATGAAAGAGTAGGAACGTAATTTTAAATCCGCAATTTCATCTTTCTTATTTCTTATTTCATACATTATCCATCGTCCTTCAAGTCTTTTCCTCAACCTCAAGCAACTAAATCGAAACCTCGCGCACCAATTAACTGATAAATATCAAAAAACTTAAAAATTTTTCGGAGGCAAAATATGAAAGTTTTCCTTACGGTATCACTCTGTCTTTTTTTCGCTTTTAATTTTTTCGCACAAACTGATTCAAACGAAAATAATAAAGAAATCGGTGTCGAAGAAATCTCTCTGGCGCGTGATGACGGAAGCGATAAATAGCAAATTTAAGTTTTGCCGAACGCTTTCCAAACATTGAAAGTATCGGTTTGAGACACAAAGCGTGCGTCGTATATTTCGTCTCTTTGCTTTGGCTCTAATGAAATAAATAAACGGTCGTTTGGCATATGGCTTGCAACCTGCGATGATTTACAAAAACTTTAGGAGAAATTAAACGATGGGTGATACGACGGTTACAAAAGTGGATTCGAGTAATTCGCCGACGGGTGAAATGGGACAAAAATATCTGGCATCGGGCAAATCGCTGGCGATGCGTTTGTGGGAAAAGGAACAGCCGAGTGATACGAAGGAACACGCCGTGCGCGATTATGAAACGGTCGGTTATGTAATTTCGGGACGCGCCGAACTGCATCTGGAAGGTCAAATGGTTTTGCTCGAAAAAGGTGATTCGTGGGTTGTGCCGAAAGGCGCGTCGCACACTTACAAAATTCTCGAATCGTTCACAGCGGTCGAAGCGACGCACCCGCCCGCGCACGTTCACGGACGCGACGAAGAATAATCGGAAACACAAATTATTTGCAAAGCCTTGCTCGATAAATTCGGCAGGGCTTTTGTTTTTGCGCGAATGTAAATTAAACTCATATGTCAATTAAACTCATAAGAATTCGGAAATTCAATTAGCCAAAATTATGAAGGACAAATTTTTGTGTCGTATTTTCTTCGTTTGCCTATTATCGTTTTCTCTGTTTTTACAAAATAATTTCGCGCAAAAAGTTTATTATCCAACCGCCGCCGATTGGGAAAAGCGCACGCCGGAACAAGCAAAATTTGACCAGACAAAACTCAAAGAAGCGATTGATTTTGCCGTCGCCAGTGAATCGAAAGTGACGCGCGATATGGAACTGGCGCAATCGCAAACTTTTGGACGCGAACCGTTCGGCGAAATAATCGGCGCGACCAAACCGCGCGGCGAGATGACGGGAATAATTATTAAAAACGGTTACATCATTGCCGAATGGGGTGAGCCGCTCCGCGTCGATATGTCGCACAGCGTCACGAAAAGTTTTCTTTCGACTGTCGTCGGTTTAGCATTTGACCGCAAGCTGATAAAGAGTTTGCAAACGCCCGTTTATCAAGAGATTGCTCCGGTTTCGGTTTATAACCCGAATGAAAAGTTTGACAATGCCGACCGTTTTGGAAAGTCGAAATTTCTCGAATTGTTTGAAACCGACCACAATCGCCAAATAAATTGGGAACATCTGCTTCGCCAAACAAGCGATTGGGAAGGAACGCTTTGGAGCAAACCGGATTGGGCTGACCGTCCCGACAGAGACACAAAAAATTGGCTGACGCGCAAACGCAACGCTCCCGGCGCGGTTTATGAATACAACGACGTGCGCGTCAATGTCCTCGCGCTTGCCGCGCTAAATATCTGGCGCAAACCTCTTCCGCAAATCTTAAAAGAAAACGTGATGGACGAAATCGGCGCATCAAATACCTGGCGTTGGTTCGGATACGAAAATTCCTTCGTTGTGCTTGACGGCGAAATCGTGCAATCAGTAAGCGGCGGCGGGCATTGGGGCGGCGGAATGTTTATCTCGGCGCGTGATATGGCGCGTTTCGGACTGCTGACCGCGCGCGGCGGAAAATGGAATAATAAACAAATTCTCTCGCAGGAGTTTATAAAAATGGCGCGAACGCCGACCGGCGTTCAGCCGACTTACGGTTTTATGAATTGGTTTCTCAACACCGACCGGAAACTTTATCCGAACGCGCCCGTAACCGCTTTTACGCACGTCGGCAATGGCACGAATGTTATATATGTTGACGCGGAAAATGATTTGGTTATTGTTTTGCGCTGGATTGAGAATGATAAAATCAACGGATTTTTGCAAAAAATTTATGCAAGTTTGCATCAATAATTTTAGTGAAAATTTTAGAGTATAATAGAGAAAAATTAAAACTATTGATGGAGGATTTTGCGAATGAAAACGAAAATTAAAAATCTGACGATTCTTTTTTTTGCCGCGCTGGTTATAGGCGCGAGTTTGGTAAACGTCGGCAAAGCGCAGCGTAAACAAAACAATATGCAAAACCCGACGACTCTTCGGACATTTACCGAAGACGTTCATTCTTACTCAAATCCGCAGGCGGTCAGAGTGCGGCACGTTGACCTTGATTGGAATGTGTTGTTTGATAAAAAAATTCTGCAAGGTATGGCGACGTTGAGCGTCGAACGCGCCGCCGGTTCACCAAACGCGCCTTTGATATTGGACACGCGCGACTTGAATATCGAGAAAACCGAAGCGTCCGGCGACGGCAAAAAATTCAAGACGACCAAATTTCAAATCGGCGCGGCGGATAAAATTTTGGGCGCACCGATGACAATTGAACTGCCTATCGATGCCAAATTCGTTCGCATTGCTTATTCAACCAGCCCGAACGCTTCGGGTTTGCAGTGGCTCGCGCCCGAACAAACGGCAAGCAAGCAAACGCCGTTTATGTTTTCGCAGGCGCAGGCGATTCACGCCAGAAGTTTCGTTCCGCTGCAGGATTCACCCCAAGTTCGCGTTACATATTCAGCGCACGTTAAAACGCCGAAAAATCTGCTCGCCGTGATGAGCGCGGAAGGGAATTCGCAAAATAATAACATGCGAAACGGCGATTATAAATTTAAAATGCCGCACGCAATTCCGCCTTATTTGATTGCGATTGCCGTCGGCGATTTACAGTTTCGCAATTTAGGAAAACGCACAGGCGTTTATACCGAACCCGCGATGATTGATAAATCCGCTTTTGAATTAGCCGACACTGAAAAAATGGTTGCGGCGACCGAGAAAATTTACGGCTCATACCGTTGGGGACGCTACGATTTATTAGTTCTGCCGCCGAGTTTTCCGTTCGGCGGAATGGAAAATCCGATGCTGACATTTGCCACGCCGACAATTCTGGCGGGCGATAAAAGTCTTGTGTCCCTCGTCGCGCACGAACTCGCTCATTCGTGGTCAGGCAATCTGGTAACGAATGCGACGTGGCGCGATTTCTGGCTCAACGAAGGTTTTACGACGTATCTCGAACGCCGCATCATCGAAGCCGTCTATGGAAAACCGCGACGCGAAATGGAAGCGACGCTCGGACGGCGTTCGCTCGAAGACGAGTTGAAAGGTTTTGCCGCGCGTGACCAAATTCTGCACGTCGAACTTAAAGGACGTGACCCGGACGACGGATTTACCGGCGTTCCGTATGAAAAAGGCGCACTCTTTCTGCGGCATCTCGAAGAAACCGTCGGACGCGAAAAGTTCGACAAATTCGTGCGCGGGTATTTCGACGCTCACGCTTTTCAAAGCATTACAACCAAAACATTCGTTGATTATTTACAAAAAAATCTGCTCGATGCTAACCCGAATTTAATCGCCCTTACGGACGTTGACGAATGGATTTACAAAGCGGGTTTGCCGAAGAATGCGCCTGTTCCGCAATCCGACGCTTTCTCCAAAGTCGCAGCGCAAGCACAAAATTTTATCAATGGAAAAACGGCGGCAGGCGCGATTCAAACAAAATCCTGGACGACGCAGGAATGGCTTCATTTCCTGACGAGTTTGCCGCAGGATTTAGGCTCGGCAAAAATGGCTGAATTGGATAGAGAATTTAATCTAACAAATCGCGGTAATTCGGAAATTGCTTTCCAATGGCTTTTGATGTCTATCAAAAATGATTACGCGGCGGCAAACTCGCGTCTCGAAGAATTTTTAACGACCATTGGACGACGCAAATTTGTCAGACCGCTTTTTGCGGAACTCGCTAAAACGCCCGAAGGAACGAAACGCGCCAATGCTATTTATACAAAAGCGCGTTCCGGTTATCATCCGATAACGCAAGCCTCGGTTGACGCAATCTTGAAGCGGGAAACCGATGATTAAAATATTTGTGGAACGATTGGTTAAATTTCAGTTTTACCAACCGCCTTTCACATCTTTGAAAACAACCTGCGCCGCGTTGTAACCTGACGCGGCAAAGAAACTCTTTTGTAAGAATTTTTATTGTGTTTTCTTCAAATTTTATTTTTGAAAGATGCCCAAAAAATACTTTGCTATAAAAACAATTTCGGTGTAAAGTCGAATCCATAAATTTATCCGATAGTTCTTTCAGTAGTCTTTAATTTGCATTTTAGGTGTAACTCGTTCCGATAATCGCATAAAAATTCACCGGCTAGTTACGGAAGTTTTGCGTAACCATCAGCCCGCGCTTGCCGCCGTCTAAAATCCCGATGCCGACGCGCCCGAATTGTGGTTTGAGAATATTGGCGCGATGTCCGGGCGAGTTCATCAATCCGGTGTGCGCGATTGGCACGGTCGGAGCAAGTGCCAGATTTTCTCCGGCGGTTCTGAACCTGACTTCCGACTCGCGCATTCGGTCAAACGGGCTTTTGTTTTCCGGCGTGTTGTGAGCAAAATAGCCGCGCGAAAACATATCCGCCGAATGACGCCGCGCAACTTCCGCCATCTCCGGGTCGGCTTCAAGCGGCGCAAGCCCGTTCGCGGAGCGTTCCTGATTGACAAGCATCAGCATTTCGGCTTCGAGTTCGGGACGCGAGCGCGTATTTTCAACTTTGAAAGGCAAAGAAACAATCTCGCTTGATTCCGGTTCATTCGGTATCCGGCGATTGAGCGTTTGCTTGATTGCATCTTCAAAAATCGGCGCAAGTGCTGTTTCCAATTCTTCGGTAAAAACCGCCAATTGATTAGCCGCTCGGCTCTGGCGCAGATTTTCCTGTAAACCGTCAGAAAACGGCATGGAAAAAAGCAGTGAGGCGACGATTGCCGCTGTTATTAAACCGTTGATTAAGCCCGGCAATATCCCCAGAAACCGATTCACGCGCCGCCTGTGAACGTCCGGCGGCAAACGCCGGAGCAGATAATTTCCGACAATCTGAATCAGCAAGCCGACTGTAACGACAATCAGAATAAAAGCGAGCGGCTGATTCCAAACCTCTTCCCAATCCGTCAGCCGTCCGACCCAATGCGAAACCGGCTGATAAAAATACAAAGCCGCCAGAAAACTGCCAATCCAACGCACCAAATCGAGCAAACCCAAGATAAAACCGCGATGCCAGCCGAAAAAGGCACTGAGTAAAATTATGAGAACGAGCAGCGCATCAATATAGTTAAAATCCATATCAGGTGTTTTAGCCTTTAAAATAAAGTCTAACTGTTTTGATGCCGACTAACCTGTAATATGTTTTCAAATAAATTCATCGTTCGCGGAAAACTGTGAAAATCTATAAATAATTTTTGAAATAAAAATTAAAATTATCGAACACGCCGAATAAATCGCCGACTTTCCAGAACTTCACAACTGAATTGTTTCCACAACCGTATAGCATTTGAATTTAGAATTGATTACAAACGACGCGAAAATCAACAATTCAATTTGTGTGAAATCGGTTTGGTGAAATTATTTTTGTGAAACTTTAAGATTCTGCTAAAATTCCGCGTTATGATTCAAAATATCCAAGCAATTTATGAGAACGGCATTTTGCGTCCTTTACAACCGCTTGATTTGCCGGAAAATAAAATTGTCAATATTGACGTGCGCGATGAAATATCGAACGGCGAGGAAACGCATCAAGACAAAGTTTCCAGAGTTTTGCGCGAAGCAGGATTAACAGGTCAGATGAAGTTTCCGAATGCGAAAAAACTTTCCGACGAAGAAAGAAAAAGATTGGGGAAACTTTTTTCCGGTGGAAAATCTTTGGGCGAATACATTGACGAAGACCGGGAAGCACGCGGATGAGCGAAACTTACTATGCTGATAGCAGCACGTTAGTCAAACGCCATATGCCCGAAACCGGAAGCGTGTGGATTTAACAAGAGTTTGACGCGGCAAGCGGGAACAGAATTATCACTACAAAATTAAGCGTCGCCGAAGTTTTAAGCGCAATGAATCGGCGACGGCGCGAAGCGAATATAACGGCGACGGAATACGCCAAATTTTCCGGCGACTTTCTCTCGTTCGTTGAAACTGATTACGAAATGGTCGAGTTGTCCGACACGGTTCTGCTCGAAGCGCAAAGGCTTCTCGTAACTCATCCGCTTCGAGCGGGAGACGCGGTTCAACTCGCCTCGGCTTTGCTCGCCAACGCTCAACTGCAATCCGCCAATCTTCCCGCGCTGATTTTTCTCGCTTCCGACGCGCGTCTTTTGACGGCGGCAAACAGCGAAGGCTTGCAAACCGACGACCCGCAAAGTCATTAATTTTTAGAATTGTGAACT
>DATLXD010000284.1:0-9166 GCA_035575965.1 Pyrinomonadaceae bacterium
TGTGGCGGTGGCAGACACCACTCCTGAAAGGCTCGCCGCCGCGCGTGCGCTCGGACTCGCCGGCATTGACGAAAACGAGACGGAAGTTTGGCGTTACTGCAAAGAGCATTGGCACGCTGGCGCCGGCGACCGCGGAGCCGATGTTGTTTTTCAATGTCGCGGGCAAGCGTCAAGCCTACAAACCGCGCTGCAGAGTTTGCGTCTGCAGGGAACTGTTATTGATTTGGCTTTTTATCAAGGCGGTCTGCCAGAAGTGCGTTTGGGCGAAGAGTTTCATCACAACGGATTGAAAATTATGTGCGCTCAAATTGGGCGCGTTCCGCGCGGACTCGCGCACTTGTGGAATCGCAGACGACTCGCGCTGGAAACAATCGAACTACTGCGCGCCAAAAGCAGACTCATCCGCGAACACCTGATAACCGATGTCGTTCCGTTTGACGACGCGCCGAATTTGATTGCGGATTTAGCAGCGCGTCGCCGTCACGTTCTCCAAGCCGTGTTCGAGGTCGCGCGATGAGCGACGGAGTTTCAAGTGACGAGCCGCGCCGGATTTTGTTTGTCTTTGCGTGGCTCGTCGTCGGCGGCGAGGAAACCGAAGTTCGCCTGCTGGCGCAAAATCTCGATTCGCGCCGCTACCGTCTGGAAGTCGTCGCGTGTTTTCGCAAACCGGAAATGCCCGAACAAACGCACGAACAACTCACGGCGTTGGGCGTTCCGGTTGACCGCGCGGCTTACGATTTGTCATTTGAAGACACGGTTGATTATCTCGCCCGAAAAATTCCAGATTATTCAATTGTTGTTGCCTGTCAAGGCGTGCACGACGTTTATTGCGCCTACGAAAAATTAGCCGAAAAACGCGCCGACTGCCCGCCGCTCATCGAACACGGCGGACTCGTCGAGGAAGCGACAATAAACCCGAAAACTTTTACGACGCGCTACATCGGCGTGTGCGATTCGATTCGCCGCGCCGCCGCCCGCACAATGCCCGAACGCCCGCATCACGCCGTTGAGATTCCCTCGATGGTTGACCTTGCAGAATTTAATCCCGCCGACCGCGCGGACGTGCGCCGCGAGTTAAACATAACCGAAGAAAATTTGCTCGTCGGCTGGGTCGGCAGACTTGACCGCAAAAAGCGTGTCGAAGATTTTATCCGCGCCGCCGCGATTGTTCACCGAAAATTTCCAAACGCGCGTTTTGTCCTCATCGGCGGATGCGACGCTTTTATGCCTGAATACGCCGACGAACTCGAACATCTCACGCGCGAACTCGAACTCGAAAATGCTATTCAATTTTTAGGCGACCGAGCGGATGTGCCGCGCTTGCTGGCGGGCTTGGATGTTTTCGTTTGGCTCTCGAAAGGCGAAGGAATGCCGCACGTTATCAGTGAAGCGGGCGCGGCACGCTTGCCCGTTGTGGCAACGCGCGACAACGGAACGGAAGAACAAATCGAAGACGGCGTTAGCGGATTTTTCGTGCCGCACGAATCGCCGCCCGACGTTGCCGACGCAATCAAATCTTTGCTCGAAAACGCGGCTTTGCGCCGTCGGCTTGGCGCGAACCTGCGCCGCAAAGTCGAACGGGAATACAGCGCGAAAATTGTTGCGCGACAATGGGAAACTCTTTTTGAAAAAATCTTCGCCGAGCAAGGCTTAAATTAAAACTCTGAGCATTTATTTCTTGGGATAACCAACGGTTTGTAGAGTTTGCAGTCTTTGAGCCTAAATCAATTTTAATTTGCTTTGATTCGACCGATTAGACGGCTTCCGATTGCGATGTAAAGTTAAACGCTTTTAATTTCAAAGGCGGAAGCAGTGATGCGTTGTCCGTATCACCGACACGTTCGGAAACGCCGATCATCTCGACGTTGCCCGGCGCAAGCATCTGAATAATTGATTGGTTAAAGCGGAAATTTTTCACCGGATATTGGATTTTTCCGTTTTCGATAAGCCACACGCCATCGCGCGTCAAACCCGTCAAACTCGCCGTTCGCGGGTCTGTCGAGCGAATATACCAGAATCGGCTGATGAGAAGTCCGCGCTTTGTCGAGGAGATCATTTCTTCAACCGTCGCTGGTTTTCCGCTTGTTTCCATAATCGTATTGACCGGACCGGGTGTCGGTTCTGTGTCTTTTTGCTTTGCCCAAAAACGCGAATAAACCAAATTATCCAAAACTCCGTTTTTGACAAGATAAACTTTTTGCGCCGGAATTCCGGCTTGCGCCGATTGCGAACCGGGAAGTTCGGCATTCCAAGGGTCGCTTAAAATGTTGATGCGCTCGTCAAAAATCTTTTCTCCGCGTTTGGTTTTGCCGCCCAAAGCCGAATACGGACTGCGCCCTTCTTCCGCGCTGCGGGCATCGAAACCGCCACCGAAAAATCCGAGCAAATCGGCAACGGCTTGCGGTTCGAGAATCACCGTGTAAACACTCGGCTCAAGAGCTTTGGCGTTTCTGCCGTCCAAAGTTCTGCGAATCGCTTCGCGGGCAATTCGCGCCGTGTCCAATTTATTCGCGTCAAAATGGCTTCGCGCAAAATAACCAGAGCTTGTGCCGTCCGAAGTGCGTCCCGTTACCGAAAGCCCGACAACCGTATTCCGCTGAAAACCAAAGTTTCCGTTTTTGGTGGCAAAAGCGGCGGCGGCGGCTTGCGATTGATAAAAACCGGCGGCGATAATTTTCGATTTTTCGCTTTCGGCGAGAATACTGCCAACTGCTTTAGCACGGGCAGCGGGCGAAATGTTTGCCGTTGCTTCGACAAATCCGCCCGTCGGTCGGTAAGTTTGCGCTCCCAAAGTCGGAATGTATTCAGGGTCAACCGGAGCCAGCCGCGCAATCTGTTCGGCTTGTTCGACTGCCTGTCGCAACGAGCTTTCGTCCAAATTGTTAGTTGACGACGAGCCGCGCCTTCCTTCAATCCAAACCGTCACGTTTGCGCCGCGATTTTCGCGTTTGCCGCTGGTCAAAAAAGAGTTTTCGGCAAAACGAATGTGTGAAGTTTCTTCACTGCTGACGCTGACGGCTGCGTCATTTGCTTTGACAAACGACAACATTTTTTCGGTGATAGTTCTCGCTTCTTTTTCGGTTAAAAGCATTTTTAAATCTCCCTTACGAACGGCGCGAGGCTTGAACGGCTGTATTGAGAACGTTGATTTGACGAAACCGCGCCGACGGACAACCGTGCGAAACGGCATTTGATTGTCCAGGTTCGCCTTTGCCATCATTGAAAGTCCCGGGCAGCAAATAAGTTGATTCGCCGCCTAATCCGTCGCAAGCGTTCCAAAAATCGGTGGTGCGCGATTGATAAGCGACATCGCGCAGCATTCCGACAACTTTGCCATTTTTGATTTCCCAGAAAGTTTGTCCTCCAAACTGGAAGTTATATCGCTGCTGGTCAATCGAATAACTACCGCGTCCATTTATCATAATTCCCTTTTCAACGCCGGCGATTAAATCATCGGTCGAGACGTTTTCTTTCGTCGGTTCGAGCGAGACATTCGGCATTCGAGGGAAAGGAACGCTGCCCCAACTGTCGGCGTGCAAACATCCGTAAGATTTGTTTTTGCCGATGCGCGGCGCGAGGTCGCGTGTCGTCTGCCAATCAACAAAAATGCCGTCTTTAACCAGATACCATTTTTGCCCCGCAACGCCTTCATCGTCGTAGGCAACCGTTGCAAGTCCGGCGGGCTGCGTCCTGTCAGCAAAAAAGTTGACGATTTTCGAGCCGAATTGTAGTCTCCCGGTTTTATCCGGCGTCAGAAAACTCGTCCCCGCGTAGTTTGCTTCCCACCACAAAGCGCGGTCGAGTTCGGTCGAATGACCGACCGATTCGTGAATCGTTAAATATAAATGCGACGGATGCAGAACCAAATCATATTTGCCCGGCTCAATCGGTTTTGCCGTGAGTTTGCCGACGGCTTCTTCGCCCGCTTGTCTGGCTTCCACCAGCCAATCCGGTTTTTCGACGTATTCATAACCGATTGCGCGTCCTTCGGCAATGGAATTTCTCGTTTGAAAATCGCCGTTTGTGCGATCAACTGCCGTCACGCTGAAATTTGGATAGCCCCGAATAATATACTGCTCGATGCGTGACCCATCCGAAGTCGCCAGAAATTTCTGCTCGTTGACCCATGCCATCGAAGAATTTATAAAACTCACACCCTTTACGCCTAGTGCGGTTTCATTAAGTTTAAGAAGAAATTGAATTTTATCGTCAATCGAAACGTCAAACGGGTCTTTTTGAAAAGAGCTTTTCCAGTTTGCCGTGACTTTTTCGGCGGAAGCTAAAGTTATTTTCTTGCGCTGAAACATCGAATTTGCCTTCGCAATTTCAATCGCATCCATCGTCGCGCGGCTCACCGATTTTTCGGTTACGTCCGGGCTGGCAGCAAATCCCCAAGTCCCGTTGACCAAAACCCGCACGCCAAAACCGAAATTCTGGTTTCGCGACACATTTTGCACTTGTCGTTCGCGGGTCGAAATCGCTTCGGTGCGGTAGCGGTTAATCCGAATGTCGGCGTAAGACGCGCCGAGTTTTCTAGCAGTCGCCAGCGCAAGGTCGGCGAGTTTGTTTTTATTGTCCTGAATTATTACGTTGGCTACCGCTTCAGCTTCCAAAACCCAAGGCGCAAGCGTTACCGTGCCAAGCGCAAGTCCAGCCGTTTTCAAAAAATCGCGTCGAGATGATGACATTTTGTGAACCTCGTTAAACAGATGCTTTTTTATCTTTTGGGATAAGTAGATTAAAAATATCACGGATTATTTAAGCGATACAAGCAAATTTGCGGAAAACTTAGTTTCTTACTACAATCCAAGAAAATAAAAGCCTTTAGTTTTTGAACAAGTATAAGACATAATGTTCACAGGAAACATAAAAACTGTTTTTTCGTGATTTCATATCTCTTTTATTTACAAATGTTTGAGGCGTGTATTTGGAAGGCTCAAAAAACTACTGTATCTAATAACGTAACCTTTCGGCGTGATTTTACAGTTTCAGACTGCTTTCGCCGCTTTTTTCTGCATCTGCTGAATTGCTTCATTTTTCCGCGTTTCGTTGACGTGAGCATAACGCATAACTTCATTAAGGCTCGAATGTCCTAAGAGATGCGCCAGCGTTAATAAATCAATGCCGCTTTCAACTGCTCGCGTTGCAAAGGTATGTCGGCAATCGTATAGACGAAATTTTAATTTAATTCGGTCAAGTGTTGCCCGGTGTTGTTCGTTTAGTTGATACGTTGGCAGGTCGCCGTTTCTATCCGCTTTCGGAAAAAGATAAACGCCCGTAAATCTTTCAAATCTGCTTTGCAAGATTTTCGATGCTTTATCAGATAACCATACCTTTCGATTTGAACTTTTAGTTTTACTGTTTTCAATCTGCAACCAAACCCTTTTTAACTGAAACATTTTCGCGCTTTAATTGGTAAATCTCAGTTGGACGCATTCCCGTTTCGAGCATCAAAGCTGCCACGTCTTGAAGCGGTTGCGGACAAGCTAACAAATAAAGTTTTTCTTCGTCAATGGTTAAAACGTGAAAACTTCTTTCGTTTTCTGCAAGTTGCTTTATTTCCTGTGCTGGATTTTTAATCAAAATGTCAGCCGAAACCAGCCGTTTGAAAATCGTTTTTAATGCAATCAATTCAAGATTTATCGTATCGCGTGTTATTGCTTTGCTAGTCTTTCTCGAAATTTGCTTTGACCGCCAAAAGATAAACTTTTCAATGTCCTTCGGCTCGATACGGTCAACTTTTATTTCGCCGAAAAAATCTTTGAGCGACCCGCACGAATACTTAACTCTTTCGTATGAGTTTGGCTTTTGCGCGTGGTTAATTTTTGACCATTTCAAAAAATCGTCAACTGCTTGTTTGAACGTTGGTGCTTTCGGTTTCGGCTTGATACCAATCTTGCCAAGTGCAAGCTGTGTGCGATATGCGCTTTCAACCGTTCCGGCATCGCGCTTGTTTGAGCATTTTGTTGATGTTTGGACAAGTTCGCCGTCAAAGTAAAACTTCATCCACCAAAATTTTGAATCAGGGCGTTTATAAAGTGCCATTTTTATTCCTCCTTATTTTCTCAATTTTCTTTTTTTGTTGGTAGTTGCTACGCCGTTTGGCATTAATTTCTTCTTTATTCTTTTCTCGATGTCTGCGCTGCCGTAAAGCATTTAAGCAAGATTTTGAGCAAGTAAAAGAATTTTTATTATTTGCCCAAAAGATGAGACGGCAAATTTCACAAGCCCTTAACCGGTTAAGATTTTTTTTATATATCGCTCCATATAAATCAAAAGACTGAGATTTAATTGATTCAGTATGCTCATCGTAGGTGTATTTTATTTCAAACTTGGGTAGTTCCTCCGGGTCAGACAATTCCTCACTAACTGAAAGTAGAGACTCTTCTTTTCGATATTTAGTTAAAAAATCAACCAATCCCCGTAATTCTGCTCGAACTTGGCGGAATTTCTCATAAAGGTGGAAAGCATTAATCAGTGCTAGATACCGAATTGCTTCCTTCATCTCTTTATCATCTTCTTCGAGGGGAATATCTAATTTAGTAATCAGATTAGATTCAGATTGAAATAGCAATACAGACTTTAATTGCTCTGGAAGTCCCTGAATACATTCTTCATAGGTATTTAAAAGAACAGAAAACTTTAAAGCTCGTTTTTGTGCGGGCTGCCAATCCGCATAATTTGCTGGAAAATTGTTTTGTTTGTGTTTAGCTAAAACTTCTCTCCAATCTGGTAACACTCGATTCGGAGGTATAGATGCTGCCAAGTCAATTATTAGTTTAAGTTCCGGTGGACATTGAAACTTTGCCCGTGATTTCTTTTCTTTTGGCTCAAATTCTAAATTACTTTTCTTTTTTCGCATAAACAAATTCGTGTATTTAGTTGCAAATAAATGTTTATGACTTCGCATAAACATTTTTAAGTCAATTTCAACTAAAAATAAATAACGATATAAACCAGCTTTGAATAGCAGAACTCTATTGCTTTTCAAATCTTTTATACATTACTATACCTTTATTCTGTTAGCAAGAATTGTTACACGGAAAAGAAAATTAGAAATAAATTATGATTATGGAGAATACAATAATGATGCAAGAAACTGTTACACCAAACAAACGGGCATATTCCATAAAAGAAGTTGCTCAGGAAACCAGCCTAAGTCAACCATTCGTAAGATTGGAAATTAAACGCGGGAAATTAAAAGCAAGAAAGTTCGGGACTCGGACTTTAATTACTGCTGAAAATTTGTCGAATTATCTAAACGGAGAAAATGAAGATGAAAAATGAAAAAGCCGAAGCTCTGGAAAGCAACGGCTTAAATACTAACTTAGAACGCGGACTGACTAATCGATTAACCAACAAAATTAACTCAAATGGAGAATTAATTTCTTATGAATAATACACCAAACCAACCAAAATTTCAATCAGATTCGGCGCGTGTCCGGCGCAGTCTGCTCGATTCAACAAGACTTTCACGGCTGCCTGAGCGAAAGCCGTTCACAATGCCGGATTCGTCCGTTTCAAATGCGGCTGCTGCTGGCTGTCTCGGTTGCAGTGGACGGCTCGACGCGGGCGATGCTATTCAGGAATCGGTTAAGATTTGCCGAAAGTGTTTAGTGCAATACGCCGTAATTGACGCGGCGATTGATGCGGCATCGAAGCGCAAAAGACAAATGATGCTTGAGAAATATGCGGCGGAGGTTAAGTAAAAATGACACTCCAACCCGCAACGATGAAAATTGATGTCGGCGCGATTCACGCCGAAGCCGATAACCTTTTCACGCCGACCGGCAAAAATAAAATCTTGGCTCATTCGGAAATCTTGACGGCGATTTTAGACACGCTCGAAGAAATAGACTTCAAAGCGGTTGCCGGGTTAGACGACGAAGAAAAATTGCCGCAAAAGCATTTGCTTGTCTTGTGCGTCAATGAACTGCTTAGCAAGGTTAAAGAACAAAATCTCGACCTTGCCCGGAAAGATGATTTTATTTTTGCCTTTAACGGTGCTTACTGGAAGGAACTAAACCGGGAAATTATTAAAAACTTTCTCGGAAATGTTGCTGAACGGTTAAGCGTCCACTCACTCGAAGCGCAGCATTATAAATTCAAAAATGAACTTTATAATCAGTTTCTATCATCGGCGCATTTTGAACCGATAGAACAGCGAAGCGACGTTGTTTTAATCAATCTGCTAAACGGCACGTTTGAAATATCGAAAGACGGGCAAGCCTTGCGAGACTTTAACGCAAGAGATTTTCTTCCTTATCAATTACCATTTGAATTTGACGAAGCCGCAACTTGTCCGATGTTTCAAAAATACTTGGACGAGGTTTTACCCGAAAAGGAATTGCAGGATATTGTTGCTGAATTTTTCGGCTACATCTTTACCAAAGGCTTGAAAATGGAAAAGGCGATGCTTTTGTATGGGAGCGGCGCAAATGGTAAATCTGTTTTGTTCGACATAATAAATGCGCTGTTAGGCAGAGAAAACATTTCTAACTTTTCCCTTTCTAATCTGCTCGAAGAACATAACCGGGCTTTAATTGCTTACAAACTTCTTAATTACGGCTCGGAGATAAACGCAACAAAAACGAGAGACGAATTTAAGAATCTAGTCTCGACCGAACCGATACAAGCCCGGCTCAAATACGGTAATTCTTTCACAATGGAGAATTACGCAAAGCTCGCTTTCAACTGCAACGAATTGCCGAAAGACTTCGACCATCAACACGCATATTTCAGACGGCTTTTGATTATTCCTTTCCGGGTAACAATTCCCGAAAACAAGCAAGACAAAACACTTGCCGGCAAGATTATTAAGACGGAGCTTGCCGGAGTTTTTAACTGGATTATTGACGGCTTGAAACGATTGCTAAAGACGGAGAAATTCACGGAAAGCCAAATCGTCAAAGACACGCTCGAAACATATAAACGTGAATCTGACAGTGTAGCTTGCTTCATTGCTGAAAACTCATACAAGCCAAGTTCAAACGATTACACCTTGCTCAAAGATTTATATGCGGAATACCGGGCGTTTTGTCTTGAGGACGGCGCATCACCTTTGAAGAAATTGAATTTTAAGCGACGGCTCGAATCAAACGGCTTTCAAATTATGCAGATGAATGACGGCATCCGGGTTTATCTGGGAAAAGACTATGACGGAGAA
>DATLXD010000285.1:0-1621 GCA_035575965.1 Pyrinomonadaceae bacterium
ATGGATTTATTGCGGCACGTCGAAAATTGGGCTGCGCCGTTTGTGCTGGTGATGACGGCGGTTTTGCTGGCGTGGATTTTGTATCAGGCGGGCGGCGTTGGATTTTTACTGAATGAACCCGGAAAGTTTCAAACGGCAGGCGAATTTTGGACGATTTTTATCCCGTCTCTGACGGCGATGATTGGATTTTGGGCGACGCTTTCTTTGAATATGCCGGACTTTACGCGCTTCGGAAAAAGCCAGCGCGAGCAGGTTGTCGGGCAAACAGTTGCGCTTCCAACGACGATGGTTATCTTTGCAGCGATGGGAATTTTGATAACTTCGGCGGCGGTCGTTGTGTTTCCGCACATGAAACCGGACGAGCTTTGGGACCCGGTGAAATTGGTCGGGCAATTTTCACAGCCTTTGGTTGTGGCGATTTCGATGTTCACGATTGTCGTCGCTACTTTGTCGGTCAACATCGCTGCCAATGTCGTTTCGCCTGCCAACGATTTTGCCAATGCTTTTCCAAAATTTATTTCTTTTCGAACGGGTGGTTTGATAACTGGAATCGTCGGAATTTTGATGCAACCGTGGAACCTGCTTGCCGACCCGAGCGGTTATATTTTCTCGTGGCTGCTCGGTTATTCGGGCGGACTCGGCTCGATTGCCGGAGTTTTGATTGCCGATTATTGGATTGTTAGAAACAAGAATTTGAATCTCGGCGATTTGTATCGCACCAAAGGCGTTTATCGCTACGCGAGCGGCTGGAATTGGCGGGCGGTTGTCGCCACAATTTTGGGTTGCTTTTTCGCGTGGATTGGACTCATAATTCCGACTCTCAGATTTTTGTATGATTACGCCTGGTTTGTCGGCTTCGGCGTTTCGTTTTTTGTGCATTGGGTTTTAATGAAAATGTTTCCGCCGAAAGAAATTTTAGCTACAGATTAACGTGGATAACGCGGATTTATGAAATACGAATCCTCAATTAAAATCAGAAACTCTTCTCGAAAGATGAAACAATTGTTTCTTGAGCCTTGGGGAGAAGCATTTGAAGTGTTGTCGGGAAAAACATTTGAATTTGTTGGATTAGCTGAAGAAAACGGAAATTTTGAAGTTGAATTTAATGAAGACGAAATTATTGTTTTCGCGTGGTCGGGTTCAAATGTAAAAGTCTTCTGTGAAGGTAAAGAATTGGGTGTTTCTCAACGCCCGACAGTTCCGTCAGTTCCAAAAGGTCAAAGCGTTTCGTCTTTTTTAGAATTAATATTTGGGAAAAAAGATAATTGATTAAAAATCTTATCCGCGTCATCTGCTTTAATCCGCGGCTAAAAATAAAAGAGGAAAATTTATGTCAAGAACGATAAAATGCGGTTTGATTCAAGCGCGCAACGTCGCGCCGACCGATGCGCCGATTGCGGAAATCAAAAAAGCGAATCTCGAACATCAGATGAAAATGGTTGAAGACGCGGCGCGGCAAGGTGTGCAGATGCTTTGCTTTCAGGAGATTTTCACCACGCCTTATTTCTGCGCCGAACAGCAGACGCGCTGGTATGAAGCGGTGGAGAAAATTCCCGACGGCGAAACCGTCAAAATGATGCAAGACGTGGCGAAAGAATACGGAATGGTTTTAATCGTGCCG
>DATLXD010000286.1:0-5586 GCA_035575965.1 Pyrinomonadaceae bacterium
GCGCCGCTCTGACTAATAATTGATGATTCATTATTTTTTCGAACAGATTTTGTTATTAATTCCAAGCAATTTGGCTTCGCAATCGGCGAATCGTTTTTTCCTTGCCGAGCGTTTCAAAAACGGCGAGCATCGAAGGTCCGACCGCAAGTCCGGTTAGAAGTGCGCGTGCGCCGTTCATAATCACGCCGAGTTTTGTTTGCTTTTCTTCGGTGAATTGTTTGATGACTTGTTCGATATTATCGTGCGTGAAATCTTCGATTGTTTCAAGTCGCTCGGCGAGTTCGGGAAGCCACGTTTGCAAATCGGGAAACTTCTTTAGATTTTTATCAATCGCGGCTTGGTCGAAATCGAAATCTTCCGAGAAAAACGCGCGTCCTTGATTCGAGAAATCTTTTAGAGTGAAAAAGCGTTGACGAATCAAATCAATTGTTTGCTCAAAATGCGCTTTATCGTCGTCTTCGTATTCGTCGCGCCAGAGTTTGGCGGATTTTAGTTCGACTTTGACGAACGGGAGCAAATCTTCGAGCGGCATCGTGCGAATGTATTCGGCGTTCATCCAGAGTGCTTTGTCGTCCGTCCAGTGTTTCGGGTTGTTGGCATCAAAATTAAAAGTAGCGTTGTTATGGTGAATACCTTCAAACGAGAATTTTTCGACGAGTTCGTCGAGCGTGTAAATCTCCTTTTCTTCGCCCGCCGACCAGCCGAGAAGCGCGAGAAAATTGCGAAACGCGGCGGCGAGAAATCCGGCATCGCGGTAAGTCGTCAAGGACACGATTTCGCCGTGAATGCGTTTTGACAATTTTTTCCCGCCCGGCGCGAGAATCAAAGGCAGATGGGCAAATCTCGGCGGTTTTACGCCCAACGCTTCGTAAATCAAAATCTGTTTGTGCGTGTTCGTCAAATGGTCTTGCCCGCGAATAACATCGGTAATTTCCATTTCGATGTCGTCGCAGACAACGGCGAGATTGTAGAGCGGATGACCGTCGGAACGAAGCAAAACCAGGTCTTCAATTTCTTTATAATCGCGTTCCTGCAAACCGAAAACCGCGTCTTCAAAACTCGTCCTTCCCATTTCGGCAATCTTCAAACGAATCGCAAACAGTTCGCCCGCGTCCGCTTTTGCGTCAGATTCCTCTTTTGACAAATCACGATACGGATTGCCGCGCATACTCTTTTCGCCTTGATTCTGGCGGGCGCGTTCGGAAATCGTTTCCTTTATATTCGCGTCTGAAGGCTTTTCCTTCGGCGTAAAATCACGATACGCTTTGCCTTCCGCGAGAAGTTTGAGCGCGGCTTGGCGATGCTTTTCGGAGTTGGCGGATTGAAAAACGATTTCCTCTTCGGGTTCGAGTTCAAGCCACTTTAAACCGTCGAGAATCGAGCGCGTGGATTCTTCCGTCGAGCGTTGCAAATCGGTGTCTTCAATTCGCAACAGAAATTTTCCGCCTACATTTCGGGCGTAAAGATAATTAAAAAGCGCGGCGCGAGCCGCACCGATGTGCAAATAACCCGTCGGGCTTGGGGCAAATCTAACTCTTGTCGTCATAAAAGATATTTTCCCGCAAAGGTGCAAAGAGAGCAAAGATGCTTATGAATTAAATTTCCAATATTTTGGTTTAATAAGTCGGGCGCAAAAACACGAATAGCTATCAAACCGGAAAAGTTGATAGCTACGAAAAAAAATCCAAAATCCAAAATCTAAAATCAAAATGGCGGAGACGACAGGATTCGAACCTGTGGAGGGCTTTTGACCCTCAACAATTTAGCAAACTGCCGCTTTCAGCCACTCAGCCACGTCTCCGCAATTTCAAATTTACGCTCGTCTTTATTGCCAAGTTAAAGGCAGGGAAAGCGTAAAACTTATTCTAGCCGTCAGACAAACTTTGTCAAGTTCACCGCATCATATCAGGCAAACTTAGCTGTGTCGGTCACTTGACACATTTGACTATAAAAAAGAAAATACAAAACGTACGCGCACTGTCTTTGATTATAATTACACCGTAAGGTTTCAGCATTTTGTAAATACGTTCTCCCGATAAGGTTGTTTGCGCGAAGGTTGTTTATTCGATGCTTTTATCTGTTTTGCCGATAAGAAAATTTTCTAAATTGGTTTTGATTATACTGTCTGCTTTTTTTGCGGCTTTTGTTTTCGCGTCTGATGCGCAAGCGAAAGTCGTCGTTCAAAAAAGCGGAAACATCGGCATTATTAAAGGGATTGTGCGCGATGAAGCGGGAAGTCCAATTGCCGATGCTTATGTTTCAATTTTCCGTGTCGGAACTTCAAACCTTTTGAAACAAGTGCGCTCGGCGGCGGACGGAAGTTTTCTGGCAAAGATTCTGCCTGGAACTTATTCGATTTTAGCCGTCGCGCAGGGCTTTAACGCCGTAACGCTTGCGGAAGTTGAAGTTAATCGTTCCACTGAATTGACCTATGGTTTTAAGCTGGAACGCGCGGGAAGCGGAAATACGCTGCCGGAAAAACTTCCTGAACGCAAGAGTTCAAAATACACTCTGCGCGCCGCGCAAATGCAACGCTCGATTTATCAAGCAAACGAAGGCAAGGCGCCGGCGGATGAAACTGCAGCTGCCAAAACCGACACGGACGAGCAAAATCCCCAAGATACGGACGAAGAAGAAACCGAAAGTAAACGTCGCCCACAGACAACGGTCGAAACTTATTTTGCAATCTCCGACGAAGGAAATTACGCAGGCTTAAATTTCGCGCGGCTTCAGACTTTATCGGAAAACGCAGAAATTATTTTCATCGGTCAATCCGGCACGAACAAATCAGCCCCGAAAAGATTTCAAGTGGATTTTAAGTTTCGACCAAACGAAAATCACCAATTGCGCTTGAGCGGGGCGGTTGCCAAACTAGGTAGAATCAAACTCGAAAATCAGGAAAAATCGCTCGGTCAAGTTTCTTTCGGGGCTTCGGACGAGTGGAAGGTAAAGGAAGGCATCATATTGGTTTTCGGTTTCGATTATTCAAGATTTGTCGGAGCGGGAAATGATTTTTCGATTAGTCCACGCCTTGGTTTCCAATACGATATAAATTCAAAAACTCGCTTCCGTAACGCTTACACTGTGCAGACCGAAGAACGTAACTGGCAAAATGTCGTCGAATTCGAAGGCACTGAAGTTCTTTTCCGCGAGCCGGCTGCGGTGCAGGATTTTGTCGTTAAAAACGACAAGCCGCAAATGAATAAAAGTCGGCGGTTCGAATTCGGCATCGAGCGTGTTTTGGATAACAAATCGAGCGTTGAAGCAAACGTCTTTTTCGATACTGTAGATAGTCGCGGAATCGGCATCGACGGCGTTTCGTTTGATTCGCTCGGCGGCGAAAATTTTGCCGAATTTGTTGCAAATCAACAAGGCGCGGCGCGGGGCGCGCGAGTAGTTTATACGCGCCGCTTAAACGGAATTTTCAGCACATCGGCGGGTTACGCTTTTGGAAACAGCCAAAAATTATCTGAAAAAGCAATCTCAAATCCGGCAAATATTTTTGAAGATGGATTTGCCCAAACCGTTTTCGGACAATTCGATGCCGACTTTAATACGGGAACACAAGTAAGAACCGTTTTTCGGCTGTCGCCCGAAGCAACGATTTTTGCAATTGACCCGTTTCAAGGAAGATTGGCAATTTATGACCCAGGTTTGAGCATTAAGGTTACTCAGTCTTTGCCGACTCTGGGCTTGCCGATTCGCGCCGAAGCCGTCATTGACGGACGAAATTTATTTGATTTTCAAACAGGCATTGGTGGTGAAGAAGGAAGTTTAAGGCTTAACCTGCAGCGTCGCAATTTGCGCGGCGGAATTTTGGTTAGATTCTAGCAAGGGCAATTACCGCAAACCGAATCAATAGACGCAGATACTCGTTTGATGTTATCTGCGTTTTTCTATTTGCGAGCGATTTTTCCAAAATCTCGGATTTTAATACAAAAGCTGAATAAAAATTTGCGGGCAATTATGTTTGTCGGGGCAAAAGGCTTTGTTTTACTTGATTTGTAGTCAAATAAAATTTTCAAACGATTAGGAACGCATTTTGCCTCGTGAAAATTTGGTGAAGTTTGCCTGTAACCGATGAAAGGTAAAATCCTGACAAGTTGGAGTTTAGTTTGGCTTCTGGCAACCGTTTTACTGGTTGTCGGCGGTGCGCTAAATCTTTCGCAACGCGCTTCCCACGCGCTGCCTCCGACTGACGGTGCGCTCTGGAAACAAAAGGCTGACGGAATTTACGCCGAAAAAGTTACGCCGAATCTGGCGGCATCGCGGGCGGGAATTGCCGTCGGCGATAAACTACTTGGCATCAGCCTCGACGAAAAACAATTTGACGAAATAACTTTGCCCGCCGATGTGCAGATGTATCTGGAAACGGCTGGTGTCGGCGGCAAGCTGATTTATTTTTATCAGAGACCCACCTATTCTTTTACCAACAATTTTTACTACGCCGATTTATCGCACATAGATACTTTACCGCGCTGGACGGCTTCGATAATTTTTCTCGTCTTCGTCGGTTTAATATGGCTCGGCGTCGGCACTTTCGTTTTGTTCAAACAGGGAAGCCAAGCTCCGTTTGTCCTGCATTTTGCGCTTGTCTGCCTCGCCGCGTTTGTTTTTCAGGTCTATAAACCGATTGGGTTGGATGAAGATTTCGACCTTGCCATCAGCATTTTGGACGACGCTGCGTTTGCCTTTTTCGTTCCGCTGTTTCTGCATTTTTGTCTGCGTTATCCGGTCAGAAGCGAGATTTTTGACGAAGCACGCTGGAAAACTTACGCGCTTTATGTACTAGCTGCGATAATCACGCTCGGCATCTTCGTGTTAGCGTTGACTTTTCCAATTCTCAATTGGCTTGTTCCGAATACTGATTTAGTAGCAAACTTGGCTTATTTTACATCCAAGTTCAATCTTTTCGGTATTCTTTACCAAGCAAATAATTACCATTTCGTCATTGGCATTTCTCTGGGCGCGAGCATTTTGTTATGGAGATTTTTGAAGAATCGCAAGCAGCCGCTCGTGCGCCAACGCTTGAAATGGGCGATGTGGGGAACGCTTGCTGCGGTTACGCCAATTGTTCTTTTCCAGATTGCGAAACGCTTTGTTTATTTACCGGAAGACAGTTTTTCCGCCGCAATTACAACCTTGCCGCTTGCCTTGATTCCTCTGAGCTTCGGTCATTCGGTTGTGCGTTATCGCCTGATGGATGTTGATGTTGTCGTGCGCCGTGCGCTGGTTTATGCGCTGACGACGCTAGCGATTGCAATGATGATTGGCGCGGTAGCCCTCGGACTGGCCTTTCTCGCCGTCGGAAGCAATCTTTCAACCACCGAAATCACGCTTCGCGCTGTGATTGCCGTAATTTTGATGGCGGCAATCGTGCTTCTATCTGAACCGCTAAAGAAATTTTTACAGGAACGCGCCGACCGATTTTTCTATGGTGAGCGCTATGACCTGCGAAACGGACTGCTCGATTTCGGCAGAACGCTTTCGGCGACAACCACACTCGAACCGCTTCTCAATGCTTTGACCGAACGCTTGCGGCAAGTGCTTGATGTCGAAAAAGTAGCGATTTTTATCGAAGAAGAA
>DATLXD010000287.1:0-4711 GCA_035575965.1 Pyrinomonadaceae bacterium
GATAATTCATTTTGAAATTTATGGATATTAATCTGACGGACAAAAAAGCATTCGTTTGCGGCAGCACGCAGGGCATCGGTCGAGCCGCCGCGATTGAATTGGCAAATCTTGGCGCGTCGGTCGTTCTGGTGGCGAGAAACGAGGATTCTCTAAAGCAAGTAAAAGACGAACTAAACCAATCCCAGAATCAACAGCACGATTACATCGTCGCCGATTTTTCAAAACCCGACGAACTGAAAAACAAAGTCGGTGAATATCTTCAAAACGATAATCAGCCGGTTCATATTTTGATAAATAACACGGGCGGACCGGCGGCGGGCAAGGCGATTGATGCACAACTGCAAGAGTTTATCAATGCTTTTCAAAATCATCTGCTTTGCAATCAAATTCTCGTGCAATCGCTTGTTGACGGTATGAAAACCGAAAAATACGGGCGCATCGTCAATGTCATTTCAACTTCCGTCAAACAGCCGATTCCGAATCTTGGCGTGTCGAATACGATTCGCGGCGCGGTGGCGAGTTGGGCAAAGACGCTTGCGGGTGAACTCGGCGAGTTTGGAATTACAGTTAATAATATTTTGCCCGGATTTACCCGAACGCAAAGATTACAATCAATTATTGAAAACAAAGCAAATAAAACAGGTGATTCGATTGAACGGGTCGAAGCGGAAATGAAAGGCGAAACTCCTGCAAAACGCTTTGCCGAAGCGTCGGAAGTGGCAAATGCGATTGCGTTTCTGGCAAGCCCGGCGGCTTCGTATATCAACGGCGTAAATTTGCCGGTTGACGGCGGGCGCACGGGTTGTTTGTAGATTAAGCAAAGATTTACCCGCGAAATACACGAAATACACTAAAAACAAAAGACAAATTACTGTTCTTTTCTTTTTTCGTGTATTTTGTGTGTTTCGCGGGCAAAATTCCTTAAATCATTAGGCTGAATAAGTATGATTCTTTCCGTTCAAGTAAATAATCGGACTTACAAAATTGATTGCCATAATCCGATTGATATTTCGATTCCGTTA
Source organism: Pyrinomonadaceae bacterium (assembly GCA_035575965.1). Classification (GTDB taxonomy): domain Bacteria; phylum Acidobacteriota; class Blastocatellia; order Pyrinomonadales; family Pyrinomonadaceae. The sequence goes on from DATLXD010000287.1 coordinate 1,023, forward strand.
AACTTCAACGGCGCACAGCCGAATGCTTACGATGTTGAAAAAGCGACTTCCAAACCTTGCGAAGCGGAAAGTTTAATCGGCGATACCAGACGCGGCGGAAGCTGTAATTTCGAGCAAATCACGTTCATCCCGCACTGCAACGGAACACATACCGAAGCGGTCGGACACATTACAAACGAAAGAATTTCCGTTCACAATTGTTTGAAAGACGCTTTTATTTTGTCGACACTTGTTACGGTCGAGCCTGAAACAGCGAACGAAACTACTGAAACTTATGCGGTTAAGCTAAATGAAAACGATTGTTTGATTACGCGCAAGGCAGTTGAAAATGCTCTGCAAAATCCAAAATCCAAAATCCAAAACTTAAAAGCGGATGGTTTAATTATCCGAACTCTGCCGAATGACGAAAGTAAAAAAACGCGGCGTTATATGGAAAATTTGCCGCCGTTTTTTTCGACTGAAGCGATAAAATTTATTACGGAAAGGAGCGTGAAACATCTTCTCGTCGATATGCCTTCGATTGATAAGACTTTTGACGAAGGAAAACTATCGAATCATCGTATTTTTTGGAATGTCGAGGCGGAAAATTTTGAATTGAGTGAAGAGAGTTTTAGAAATAACACAATTACGGAAATGATTTTCGTACCGGAATTTGTCGAAGACGGAACGTATTTTTTAAATCTGCAAATCGCTGCTTTTCAATCGGATACAAGCCCGAGTCGCCCGATTCTTTTTAGAATTTCCGAGTAGATAACCCGAAATTATATAAATCTTAAAGTTCCGTTTTGCCATTCTTTTTTAAGCGTTGTCCAAAAAATGCGCCGCTTCTTCATTTGTTCGCTCATTGTAAAATATGTGAGAATCTAGGTTTGAATCCAAAGATTTTTTAAGACTTAAATATGACACAAAAAATTCGTAAAGCTGTTTTTCCCGCCGCCGGCTTGGGAACGAGATTTTTACCCGCCACAAAATCTTCGCCGAAGGAAATGCTGCCGCTTGTTGATAAACCGCTTATTCAGTATTCGGTCGAAGAAGCCGTCGCTTCCGGTATCGAATCGATATTGATTATCACGGGGCGCGATAAAGCTGCAATCGAAAATCATTTCGATATTTCGTTTGAACTCGAACAGGTTTTAAAGGAACGCGGCAAAACTGAAATGTTTGAACTCGTCCGTGCCGTTTCCGATATTGCAAAAATCAGTTACACGCGCCAAAAACAGGCTTTGGGTTTGGGACACGCGATTTTGCAGGCGCAGGATTTTGTCGGCGACGAACCTTTTGCCGTTCTTCTCGCTGATGATGTAATGGATTCAGAAACGCCTGCGCTCCGGCAGCTTATTGACGTTTATAGAAGATACGATGCGCCCGTGATGGCGACGATGCAGGTTGCCGGCGAAGCGATTTCGCGTTTCGGCGTAATCGAAGCGGACGAAGTCGAGCCGGATGTTTTTAAAATTAAAAGCGTGGTCGAGAAGCCGAAATTTGAAGACGCGCCGTCGGATATGGCGGTTATTGGGCGGTATATTTTCACGCCGGAACTGTTCGGCGCAATCGAAAAAATAAATCCGGGCGCGGGCGGCGAGTATCAAGTGGCGGACGCGGTGCGGATTCTGCTTGATGAAGGTAAGCCGTTTTATGCCGTAAAGCTCGACGGCGTGCGCCACGACGCGGGCGACAAACTCGGTTTTTTGATTGCGACGGTTGAATTTGCTCTGAAACGCCAAGACCTCGCGCCAGAATTTAAGGCGTATCTAAAATCTCTGAATTTATAATTGCGGCAGGCAAAATTTGAAAAACAGGGAATTCAAACTCATTAGTTATTTAAAACCTATGTCATCTTTCGGACAGAACTCGTCAGACTTTTCCGATAAATTGTTTATTCGATAGTTTTACTAATCTTTACAAAAAGCGAAGAGTTTGACCGGGCGATACAAACTCTTCGCTTTTTGTAATTCTTCTAAGAAATATTTTATAAACGTATGAACAAACCTAAACTCGCAGTCGGTTACGAATGCACGCCGATTGGCGATGCCGAGCAGATATTCGGCGAACCGCGCGACGTTCTGGACGCGACACGACACTACGAACGATTTGAACACGATTTCGATTTGCAGGAAGAATTGGGAATCGACGAACTGCGTTATCCGGCTGGCTGGGACAAAATTTTAATCAGTCCGTATCGCTACGATTTTGACCGTGTTGCTCCGATTATGGAATCGATGCGGCGACGCGGTTTCGTTCCGACCATTGACCTCTGTCATCACAAAGCGCCGAAGAAAATAAAAGACGGTTTTGCAAATCCCGAATTTCCCAAATATTTGCTGGATTTCGCGCTTGAATTTCAAAAGGCTTTTCCGTGGGTTAAACGCTACACGATTATCAACGAACCGGCTGTTACCGCGCTTTTTCACTCGGACGGTCTCTGGGCAAATCAAAAATGGAGCGATGTTTTTCTTAATATGGCTTACGCTATTTCCATAACCTCGCGCGCCTTGAGAAAACGTAATCCGTCCATAAAATTCTTTCAGCCCGAACCGATTGACCACGATGCATTTCGTGAAGACGCAGATGCCGAACTCGTCGCGCACGTCAAATTCCTGCGCGATTACGGTCGCTTCGGGATGGATAATTTGCTCGGCGGCAAAATTGACGAATCGCATCCTTTTTTTGAACGGCTCGTCGCAAAAGGTGCCGACCCGAAAAGAGTTTTGTGGTTTCAGAAAAATCCGTCCGAGCCGTATCAAAAAGACCTGGATTTTTACGCCCATTGCTTCAAAGTTTGGTTTCGTGACCGGCAAGGGCGAATGACGCACAAAATTAACCCGAATCCACCAAGTTTAGCTTCGGTGATAGCCGACTATAAAGCGCAGATGCCGGAAATGAAGATGGGAATCGGTGAGACAAACGTACGCGGAACGGGGCGCGACCGCATTACTTTCTTCAAATGGGTTTTACAGCAGTGCGCTGAAGCCGGGATTTCGAGAGTTTCCTGGTGGGGTTTGACCGATGCCGATATGTGGGGCGAAGGAAATCTGACTCGGTGGTGGCGACCCGGACGACCCGATCCGGTCGGAATCTACACTCTGACCAATCATCCGGTCAATGGCAGATTCTGGAATCGGGAAGCAAACGAATTTTCCGAAGTGTTGAAGGCTTACGCGCACGGACGACTCACTATCGACGATATTCCCGCATACCAATTTTCAGGCGAGTTAAAACATGCCCTTAATGGTTATGCCCGACACCATACAAAGCATTGGCGATGGCAAAAACCTGAAAAAGTTAAACAAAAATCGTATGAAATCTTGCCGGTTTTGGAAACGGTTTGATAATTTACGTGAGCTGCCGGTTAGTGAAAAATAAAAACCTTTTCGTTATTCGTTTTTCATTAATCTTACTGTTCGCCGCGTTCCTGCTCGACTTCGGTTTCGAGATTAACACTCAGACGCTTTGCGCCCGGCTGGTCAAAGGTTTCAATCCAGCGCAGAGTTTCGTCTAAGATGCGAAGTTGAAATTCCTTCCAATTCGGTTTTCCGGCAACAGAGCCAAATTCTCCGGCGTAGTAAGCCGTGCGCGGCGCACGCACGCGGTCGGTCGTCTGGCGGTCAACCGAGAGCATAATCGTCGGGACATTCATCTGTTCGAGCGCACGTGCCACAATTGCCAAAGTTTGATGACAAAGGCGCGAA
>DATLXD010000288.1:0-3082 GCA_035575965.1 Pyrinomonadaceae bacterium
GATTTTTTGCGCTGGACGACACCATGTTCGTCTTTGAAATCACCGGATTCGATATATTTTTTAGCGTTGTCCCACGCGCCGCCCGCGTTGTTTAAGAACAAAGCCATCAAAATGCCGACAATCGTTCCGACGAGCAGCAGACCGCCGACGGCTTCCGCGCCGGTTGCAAGATTTGCGGGTGAAATTAATCCGCTTTCTGGCGACATTGTGCCGTTTGCCAAATATCTGACCGGAGAAATAGTGCCGCCCTGCAAGTAAAACAGATATTTGAAAATCACGCCGACGGCAATCGGCACGCCAACCGCTAAAATGCCGGGCAAAACCATTTGCCGCAAAGCAGATCTCGTTACAATGTCAACCGTGCGTCCGTAATTAGGTTGCGATGTTCCGGCAAGAATTCCCGGGTCGTTTTTGAATTGGTCGCGCACGTCTTCGATAACGACCTGCGCGGCTTTGCCGACGGCGCGAATGGCGAGCGATGCGAATAAAAAGACAAGCATCGCGCCAATCAATCCGGCTACGAAAACTGAAGGTTTAGCAAGATTAATCGAGTCGAGCCGCAAACCGTAATGTCCGACTTCGGTAATGTAAGCGGAAAATAACAGAACCGCGGCAAGCGCGGCTGAACCGACGGCGTAGCCTTTGGTCAACGCTTTGGTCGTGTTACCGACGGCATCGAGACGGTCGGTTTTGTCGCGCACTTCGTCGGGCTGTTCGCTCATTTCGACAATGCCGCCCGCGTTATCGGTAATCGGTCCGAAATTGTCCATCGCCAAAACGTAACCGGCAGTTCCGAGCATTCCCATCGTAGCGACGGCAGTTCCGAATAGTCCGGCGTTAGCGAGTCCCGTGCTTTCGCCGATTGCATAGGTGGAAATAATGGCGACAGTAATCGCCACGACCGGAAGCGCGACGCATTCCAAACCGACGGCGATGCCGGTAATAATGTTGGTTGCCGGACCGGTTAAACTCGCTTCGGCGATAGTTTTTACAGGGCGAAAATTCGATTCGGTATAGTATTGCGTAATAAACAAAAACGCTACTGACATCAGCAAGCCGATGATTCCGCAGGCGAAAAATTTCCACCACGCCGACGGTGCGCCCACCGGATTCAAAAGCCAGAAACAGGCGATGCCGAAACCGATTGCCGCTAAAATCGCCGTTACATAAAAACCGATATTGAGCGCGTTCATCGGATTTTTCGTGTCTTCCGAAGTGCGAACGACCATTACGCCGACAATCGAAGCCAAAATTCCGAACGCCGTTACGATGAGCGGAAATAAAATAACACCCAATTGATTTTCCGCTCCGAACAAAGAAGCGTTGTTGGCGAAAAGTGCCGCCGCCAAAATCAACGCTCCGATGTTTTCAGCCGAGATTGACTCAAACAAATCCGCGCCGCGTCCAGCGCAGTCGCCGACGTTATCGCCGACCAAATCCGCGATAACCGCCGGATTGCGCGGATCGTCTTCGGGAATTCCAGCTTCGACTTTACCAACTAAATCCGCACCAACGTCAGCTGCTTTCGTATAAATTCCGCCGCCAAGTTGAGCAAACAGCGCAACAAAAGAAGCACCGAAACCGTAACCGGCAATAAGAATAGGAATTTTAGCGATGTCCGTTATGCCACTGACATTTCGCACGAGCAGAAACAAAACCGCTACGCCGAGCAAACTCAAAGTAACGACGAAAAAGCCGGAAACCGCGCCGCCGCGCAGAGCCGTTTGCAGTGCGCCGTTGAGGCTTCTCGTTGCCGCCGCCGCCGTGCGAATATTCGTGCGAATCGCCACCCACATTCCGATATAACCTGCTACAACGCTTGATGCCGCGCCGAGTGCAAACGAAACGACCGTCCAAATTGCCAAGCCGATAACGCCGATTTCCTTCGGGTCGCCTTCGCTGGGTTCACGCAGAAAAGCGTAAAGGATAAAAAGTAATGCTGCGAGTGCGACGGCAAGCAGTCCGATAGTTCTGTTCTGTCGTGCCAGAAATGCTTCCGCGCCTTCTTTAATTGCGTTTGAGATGCGCTGCATCTCCGGCGTTCCCGTGTCGCGCTTTAAAACATTGCTCGCCAAAAAAATCGCAAACAAAATCGCCAACACACTAATGCCAATAATCAGCCCTAGTTCCACAGTTTTATATTCCTCTCTGTTGTTAAAAAATTATGAATTTCCAAAAAGGGCTATTATCACTGATTTGGTAGCGAACATTCAAATGACCGTTGGCAATCGACGGAAAAATTTGAATTTTACTAGATTCTTATTTGATTATTTGCTTTTTTGCGTTATAAAAAGAGAATTGTGAATATAAAATTATTGCGTAATGTCTTGGTTAATTTAAGTTAATAAATATAATATATGTCAATCAGACAGTAGAAAACTGAAATACTCGGCGAAACTTTGCGCAAAGGCTGACGCAAAGAACGCAAAAAGACCGTTGATTTTCAAACTTTTGTTCCTGCTGTTGATTCACATACCATTTGTAACAAAAGAGAAGAAAATACGAAATTTCTTCCTGACATTTGCTTTCCTCTTTTTGATATTCTTGATTCGTCCGGCGCGGGCGCAACGGGGGAATGTATTTCACTTCACCAAATTAGCTAGGCGCGTCGGACTGCCTCAGTAGATAAAGTGATGAGTGAAACTCTGACCGGCAATTCAAATATTTCTCATTACCGCATTATCTCCAAACTCGGAGCAGGCGGTATGGGCGAAGTGTATCTGGCAGAAGATTCTCGCTTGCGCCGGAAAATCGCGCTTAAAGTTTTGCCTGAAAACATTGCTAAGAATAAGGACCGCCTTCGACGTTTTGAGCAGGAAGCGTTTGCCGCGTCTGCCCTAAATCATCCGAACATTGTTACGATTTACGAAATTAGCGAGTTGAACGGAACGCGATGCTTCATCGCAATGGAATTTGTCGAAGGAAGCAACGTGCATCATCTTATAAAAGAGCGAAAGTTAAAGCTCGACGAAACCCTCGACATAGCAATTCAAACGGCTTCGGCTCTGGCGGCGGCGCACGCTGTCGGAATTGTCCACCGCGATATCAAGCCGGAAAATATAATGCGCCGCCCGGACGGTTT
>DATLXD010000289.1:0-10132 GCA_035575965.1 Pyrinomonadaceae bacterium
AATAATTAACAATCGATTATTTGAATTTTTTGTTAAAGTTTGATTATATTTCATATTGCTTTCAAAATCTCACATTTGAGTTTGATATAACCGACGGATTTTCAAGAACAAGCGAAATTTTTTGTAAAAATTTTACTTCCATTTTGTTTGCGAATACCGGATTTACCAAAAAATTTAATTTTGAAATCTGAATCAAACGGAATAGTCAAAAAGACTTTCTCCAATTAAAGAAAAAATGGAAAACAAACGCCCCCCGACAAATGCTCGAAAACCTTTTAATCAAACGAACAGACCGTATAGGAGGGAAACGGAAAGACCTTTCGGCACAACAGATTCTCAACCGCGCGACAGTGATTTTTCGCCGCGCAACGACCGGTTTCCAAGTAGAAATGATAAGTTTCAGCCGAGAGACGAAAAGTTTCAACCTAGAAATGAAAAATTTCAACCGAGAGGCGGAAAGTTTCCGGCAAAAAATGATAGATTTCAGCCAAAAGGACGTTTTGCGCCAAGGAAGGAAATTTCCAAGCCGTGGGAGAGAGATAACCGACCGCGCATCGTATCGGAAATGCAGATAACCGACGGAAAACACAGAGGAAAATATTTGCAAAGCACAGCTTCGCCTAACGTGCGTCCGACCGCCAGACGTATTCGTGAAGTGATGTTCCGCATTCTTTTCCGGCGTGTCCGCGCCGGAAGATTTCTCGATTTGTGCGCCGGTTCGGGAATGGTCGGTATCGAAGCGATTTCGCGCGGCGCGATAATCGCCACTTTTGTCGAGCGTTCCGCCAAAATGTGTGGCTTTATTAAGAAAAATCTTGAATCTTGCGAAATTAAGGAAGGACACGGCGAAGTGGTGGAAATGGAAGTCGTGCCTTTTTTGAAAAAAATGGCAAAACGCCGCCGCGAGTGGGACGTAGTTTATTTTGATCCGCCGTATGATTCAAATTACGATGAAGTTTTGAATTACTTCAGCACAGGCGCGGCAATCAAACAGAAAGGCACGCTCGTCATCGAACACCATGCCGAAATGTTTTTTCCCGAAATCTTCGGCGTAATGCACCGTTGGCGCGTCCTCGTGCAGGGCGAAACGGCATTGAGTTTCTACGAGAGAAAATAACTTTTCAATTACGAATTACGATTTACGAATTACGAGATTAAGCATTTGTAATTCGTAATTTAATTGAATGCGAATAATTTCCGGCGAATATCGCGGGCGAATTTTGAAAAGCCCTTCAAATATTAAAACCCGCCCGACATCCGACCGTCTGCGCGAAACGCTGTTTAATGTATTGAATCCGAGAATCATTGATGACACGCGCTTTTTGGATTTGTGTGCAGGAACAGGCGCAATCGGCATCGAAGCCATTTCACGCGGAGCGGGATTTGCCGCTTTTGTCGATAAATCGCGTCGCGCTTGCGCTCTGATTGAAGAAAATCTCGACCTTTTGCAAATTCCCGAAGAACAAACCGAAGTTTTTTGCAGTTCAGCCGAAAAATTTATCGCCCGCGATGATGAAAACATTTGGGATTTAATTTTCTTCGACCCGCCGTATCAGGGAAATTACCGTCTCGTATTATTTGAAGTCGGCGAAAACGCTTCCAAACTGTTGACCGCCGAAGGAATTTTAGTCGTCGAGCATCACGCCAAAAACGTCTTACCCGACGCGGTTGGCGAAATCAGGCGATGGCGCGTTTTAAGGCAAGGCGAAACGCAGCTTAGCTTTTATGAAAAGATGTAGGAAATTAACCGTCCCGCTTCGCCTAAACACAGATGAACACGGATTTTTTACTGGTAAAAGCAAAATAATGAGGTCAAGGAATTTTTATTAAAAAATTCTTCGTTCCTGAATTATTGTTCCTATCTGTTTTTATCTGCGTGCATCTAGTGGTTAATTTTTTTGTATTATTAACCCTCAATGAAAATAATCATCTGGCTCATACTTTGTTTAATCTGGGGAACGACTTGGTTTTTTATCAAATTCGGACTCGAGGATTTGCCGCCGATAAGTTTTGCCGCCGCCAGATTTACTCTCGCCGTTTTTATTTTGGGAATTGTTATCTTTGTTCAAAAAATTCCTCTTCCCAAAACCAAACGAGATTGGAAATTGCTCGGCTTGACGGGCATATTGCAGTTTTCAATCAACTACAGCCTCGTTTTTTGGAGCGAACAATATATTTCCTCGGGACTCGCCGCCGTGCTGCAAGCGATGATTTCTGTTTTCGGACTTGTTTTGGCTTGGGTTCACCTGCCGAACGAAAAAATAACCGGAATAAAAGTCGTGTCGGTAATGCTCGGTATCGGCGGCGTTGCAATTATTTTCGTCGAACAGCTTCAGATAAAAAGTTTTATGGCTTTTGCCGGCTGCGTCGCCATCGTCGTCGGAGCGTATGCGGCGGCGCACGCTTCGATTCTGGTCAAAGCCTTCGGCGGAAACCTGCATCCCGCAAGTCTTGTCTTCGGGCAAATGATTTGCGGAATTTTGCCGATTATTATTTACGGTTTTTTGGTCGAAGGCAATCCGCTGGCATTAAATTGGACGTGGCGGGCGATAATTTCCGTGCTTTATCTAACGATTTTTGGAACGATTGCGGCGTTTTGGCTTTATTACTGGCTTTTAAGTAAAATCGAATCGAACAAAGCAATGATGATTTCGCTGGTTACGCCTCTAATCGCCGTGATTGTCGGCAATTTATTTTTAGGCGAGATGCTTCCGCCGCAGACATTTTTCGGCGGAGTGTTAATTTTAGGCAGTATTGGTTTGATTGTTTTTAGAAAAAGAAAAAAAGCGGATTTCACTACAGAGACACAGAGAACAGGGAGTTTGCAAGAAGGTTAACTTAGATATATGCAAATTGACGCGGCTATTCTTTAATTAGTCTGAAAATCCTGTCTATTTCGTTTTTAAAACTGCGTGTTCTCTGTGTCTCTGTAGTAAAAATATTATGTTTTTCAAATTTACGACCGCCGGAGAATCGCACGGACGCGCCCTTGTCGCCATTGTCGAAGGCTTGCCCGCCGGTTTGGAGATTGATGTCGAGAAAATAAATTTTGAACTTTTCAAAAGGCAGCAAGGTTACGGACGCGGCGGACGACAAAAGATAGAAAAAGACGAAGTGCGGATTCTGTCGGGCGTGCGACACGGTCAGACGCTCGGCTCGCCCGTCGCTTTGACAATTGAAAACCGCGATTTCAAGCATTGGCAGGAAGTTATGTCTGCGGAAAGATTAGAATTTGAGCCGAAAAATCCGCGCATTGTAAAGCGTCCGCGTCCGGGACACGCCGACCTTGCCGGCGGGCAAAAATTCGGAACACGAGATTTACGCGACATTCTCGAACGCGCTTCGGCGCGGGAAACTGCCGCGCGAGTCGCTTGCGGCGCTTTCGCCAAACAGCTTCTCACGCAATTCGGCGTTGAAATAAAAAGTCACGTCATCAAACTCGGGAGCGTTCCCGTAGAATGTATCGAAAAAACTTGGGAAGAAATTTCTGCGATAGACGAAACTTCACCGCTTCGCTGCGCCGATAAAACAATCGAAAAACAAATGACTGAATTGGTTGACAAAGCAAAAGCCGACGGCGACACGCTCGGCGGAGTTTTTGAAGTTGCAGCGAAAACTCCGCCAATCGGTTTGGGTTCGCACACCTCTTGGAGCGAAAAACTCGACGGTAGAATCGCGCAGGCATTTATGTCAATTCAAGCCGTAAAAGCCGTCGAAATCGGCAATGGCGTCGAGAATGCTTCGCTTTTCGGCTCGAAAGTTCACGACGAGATTACATTTGAAAATAATTTATTTAAGAGAACTTCAAACCGTGCAGGCGGTCTCGAAGGCGGAATCACAAACGGCGAGGAGCTTCGCGTGCGCGGTTATCTGAAGCCGATTTCAACTTTAAAAAAGCCGCTTCGTTCAGTCGATATTGATACAAAACAGGAAGATTTAGCTGCTTTTGAGCGCTCGGACGTTACGGCTGTTCCGGCGGCGGGCATTATCGGTGAAGCGATGCTGGCAATCGTTTTAGCCAATTCGATGCGCGAGAAATTCGGCGGCGACAGCTTGACGGAAATGAAAGCGAATTTTGAAAGCTACTCGGAATCACTGCGGAATTTTTAGAGTATGAGGCAGCTTCATTTTATTTTAATAATTTTGTTTTTGACAGCGAGCTTTGCCTGCGAAAATAAAATCGGTATCGATGAGTCCGGCAACGAAAACAAATCCCAGCCGCCGATCAAATCGCAACCGCCAATCAAAACTTCCGAAAATTTAATCAAAGCAATGAAAGCCGTCGAGCCGTTCTTCAAACCGATGGGCGAACCGAGCGCCGATGAATGGCTGGCAAACTTTACTGAAGGCGGACAAACATTTGAACAATACATTGGCGGCAATCCGGTTTTGCCTTCGCCGGATAGAAAAACGCTTTATGTTCAACCGATTGGCAAATTTGACAAAAAACAACTCAAAATCGTTCAACTCACCGTCGGTTATATGCAAAAGTTTTTTGACTTGCCGGTGAAACTGTTGTCGCAAAAGAGATTTGAAGAACCTTTATCTTTAAAAAATTACCGAACGAATCAATTCACAAAAAACAGGCAAGTTCGCACCGGTTTTATTTTAGAAGAAATTTTACAGCCTAATTTACCCGACGATGCAGCCGCATTGATAGCTTTTACAAATGAAGATTTATTTCCCAATCCAAAAATTAGATATGTTTTTGGACAAGCAAGTTTCAAAAACAGAGTTGGCGTTTGGTCTCTTTTTCGACTTGACGACTATGCAAATTTTGAAAAATTTCTTAAACGAACATTAAAAGTTGCCGTCCACGAAACCGGACATATGTTTTCCTTCGCGCACTGCACAAAATACGAATGCGTAATGAGCGGAACGAATCATTTGGGTGAAACCGACAGACGTCCGATTGATGTTTGTCCTGAATGTATGGCAAAAATTTGTTGGATGTCCGGTTATAAACCGAAAAAGCGTTATGAAAACCTGGCTGAGTTCTGTAAAACTCAAAATTTGAAAAAGGATTTTGATGAATTTAGCAAAAAGGCAATTGCCGTGAGCAAAGATTAGAATTTCAAAATCACTTTCCAATATCTCTGCGATATTGCATTCCGTCCCAAGAAATTTCGTTAACCGCTCGATACGCCTTTGCTAATGCTTCGTCTAAATTATCTCCGATTGCCGTGATGCCTAAAACTCGTCCGCCAGCTGTTATAAAATCTCCGTTTTCGTTTCTTGCTGTTCCAGCGTGAAAAACTTCAGCGTCATTTTGTTTTTTTAGCTTATCCAAACCCGAAATAATATCGCCTGTCTGCGGCTTTTGCGGGTAATTTTTCGATGCCAGAACAATGCACGCGGAATTTCCTCCGCACCATTCGATTTCGAGATTAGAGAGTGTTTGCGAGAGAATCGCTTCGCAGATTTCGACCAAATCCGTTTCGAGCCGCGCCAAAATCACCTGTGTTTCCGGGTCGCCGAAACGCACGTTGTATTCGATAAGTTTCGCGCCCGCCTCGGTCATCATCAAACCGAGAAATAAAATTCCGCGAAACGGAAAATTTTCTTCCGCAACGCCTTTGAGCGTCGGTTTAATAATTTCTTCGACTATTTTTTCCGTGTCTGTTTGAGAAAGCAGTCTCGAATCCGAAATCGTTCCCATTCCGCCGGTATTCGCGCCGGTATCGTTCTCGCCGATGCGTTTGTGGTCGCGGACAGGCGGCATCAGCGCAAAGTTTTCGTTGTCGGCAAACATTAGCAACGAAACTTCCCTGCCGGTTAAACATTCTTCTAAAACTATTTTTTCGACGGCTTCTTTTCCGACTAAATTTTTGAGTTCATACACTGCTTGCTCGGCTTCGTTTCTGTCTTTGACGACAACCACCCCTTTTCCCGCCGCAAGACCGTCGGCTTTAACAACGACGGGAGAATTTTCGCTGCCGAATTTTCCGCTGCGCAAAATTTCGACGGCTTCGGCGGCAGAATCTGCGGTTTCGTATTGCGCCGTCGGGATGTTGTATCGCTGCATAAAATCTTTAGCAAATGATTTGCTGGCTTCAAGCTGCGCGGCTTGTTTGCTTGCGCCGACGATTTTAATGTTGTGTTTTTCAAATTCATCAACAATTCCCAATGCCAAAGACGTTTCGCCGCCGACAAAGGTTAAATCAATTGCATTTTCGACAGCGAATTCGGCGAGTCGTCCAATTTCATCAGGGTTAATATTGACACATTGCGCAACTTCCGCGATTCCTGCGTTGCCGTTTGCACAAAAGATTTTTGTTACCCTTTTGCTTTTCGCAAAGGTTTTGCACAAAGCGTGTTCGCGCCCGCCCGAACCGATTACTAAAATTTTCATAATAATTGATTGTAAATAACCGGATGCCGCAAGCAAAATCCGTTCTTAAAAACACTCCCCGGAAATCCAAAATTGGACGTTACTCAATTTCTTTGATAAATTTAGGTTGTTTTCAATTTTCAGAATTTATTCTTTCAGTTGCTTTTTCCGCCGTCTAAAAGCTATTGAATTTATAATGTAATTTAAAATTGATCTCTGGTAATAGAAATTTTTTGGTAAATCCGGTTATTTTGATAAAAAGAAAGCAAACAAGGAGGGAATAGCCGTGCCTGAAACCGAATTAAAACACTTGAACACAATCAACCAATCGAACTCTGCCGAGCAGTCGGAGTTTGAAGACAAAAGTTTGTCGTGTATCGACTGCGAAAAGGATTTTGTTTGGACAGCAGGCGAACAAAAGTTTTACCGCGATAAAGGACTGCAAAATCCGCCCAAACGCTGTAAAAATTGCAAACAAGCCAAAAACGAGCGTATTTCCTCAATCGCCGCCGCCAAAGCCGCCGGAGTTAAACAGAAAATCGAAGTTGCCGTCAATTGCGCCAATTGCAAAGGTTACACAACTGTCCCTTTTTATCCGTCCCAAGGTCGCCCCGTCTATTGCCGTTCTTGTTTTTTGGAGATGAACCCGAATTTAGTGGAAAGTGAAAAGTGAAAAACAAAAAGCAATTCTATTATCACTATTTACTTTTCACTAAAACTTATCCTCCGACGTGAACGTGCGGTCGGCGTTCGGGAATCGGTTCGGCTTTGCGTAAAATCTCGCGCGTAACCGGCGCAGTGTCGCCTTCGCCGAATAAAACATAACGTATTAGATAATTTAAAGGTTTGCCCTCGCTCCAGCCAAAATAAACGTGCGGGATTTTTCCGGTTTTATCTCTTAAATGAAGCAGCAGCGCGGCAATCGCATTCGGCACAGCGGGACTTTGCGTTCGCAAAATTCTGTAACCTTCGACTTCAACACCGCGCACCTTTAATTTGCCTTTGAAATCGGAAGCGTCGCCGAGTTCGACTTCAAAAAACAAAACGGGGTCACTCGACGGAATGTGGTTGTCGAGACGTTTTTCGTGTTCGTTAAAACGGTATTCTTCGACATCGCCGATTTCGCGCCGGTTGGTTACGAGCCGAATTTCTTCCTTGTTTATATCGTTGAGAAATTCTCTGGCTTGTTCGTCAAATTCGATTGCTTCGACACGCAATTCGGTTGTTCGCGCCGCCCGCGAAATAAAACTCACCACTACAATAGCGACGATGAAAACTGAAGCAATGCGAATGCCGTCCGGTCGCTCATAAACATTGACGATAGTGGTGTAAACAAAAACCAGTGCAATCGCCGCAAAAGCCCAACGCCAAACTTCGGCGCGTCGCCAAGCCGAAATTGTAACGGCAATCGCCGCGCTGGTCATCAAAACCAAAACTCCGGTCGCATACGCGCCGCCTTGCGCATTTACATCGGCTTTGAAAATCCAAGTTACGACGAAGCAAATAAAAATAAAAACCAGCACGAGCGGGCGCGTCGCCTTTGCCCATTCAGGAGCCATTCCGTAACGCGGCAAGTAGCGCGGCACGATATTAAGGAGTCCAGCCATCGCGCTTGCACCGGCAAACCATAAAATCGCAATCGTGCTGATGTCGTAAGCCGTGCCGAACCAATCACCCAAAAGCGAATGCGCCAGATATGCCAGAGCGCGTCCGTTAGCTTTGCCGCCTTCTTCGATAATCGCGCCGGTTGCGCTGATAACGGGCGAGCGAAATTCTTCAGCCGGAATCAAAACGGTTGTAATAAAGCTGCTGGCGACAAGCATAAAACTCATAATTAGCGCGGCAACCGTCAGCAATTTGCGCGTGTTTCCGATGCGATTAGGATTTTTCACCAAAGGCATTACTGCAACACCGGTTTCAAAACCGGAAAGCCCCAAAGCGAGTTTCGGAAAAACAAGGAGCGACAAACCGATTACCGTCCAAATACTGCGCGAATCCGTTCCGCCGTTGGAATTCGTAACGGTCGTCAAAGCCGTTTTCCACGCCGGAAGTTTATCTAAATGCAGCGCAATTTCGTAAAAGCCGATACCAACGACGATTAAATTTAAGGTCAAATAAACGAAGACGAGAACAACCGCCAGCCCGATGGCTTCTTTGAAACCTTTGAGAAAAACCGCGCCGAGCAGCGCGATGAAAAAAAGTGTAACCGGAATCGGATGTTCGAGAAACTGTAAATGTTCGTGAACAAAAGGGTTTTCCAGAACGTGCGCGGTCGCGTCGGCGGCGGAAAGAGTTATCGTGATGACAAAATCAGTGGCGACAAAACCGAGTAACACTAAAACAAACAGTTTACCCTTCCAGCGTGAAAGCAACTGTTCAAGCATCGAAATCGAGCCTTGCCCGTGCGGGCTTTCCGCAGCGACGCGGCGATAAATCGGCAACGCGCCGAACAATGTCAAAAGCACCAAAACCAAAGTCGCAATCGGAGATAGCGCACCGGCGGCGAGAAAGGCGATGCCCGGCTGATAACCGAGTGTTGAAAAATAATCAACGCCCGTCAAACACATTACTTTCCACCACGAATGAGTGTGATGCTCGCCGGGCTTTTCATAAGGTGCTTCGATTTCCTTTACGCCCTGCATCAGCCAATACTTTAAGCGATTATCGGCGGCAATTTCTACTTTTCCCATATATTTATCCCAAAAAATAAAAGTCCACAAAGACGAGCAGGCTCACGCTTTGCGGACACACAAATTTTTAGTCGGAAATTCTGATTTTCTCTCCCATCGAGCCTACGAGGTTAGCTGTCGGGCTGGAACATGGAAGTGTTCTACGCAATTGCGATTTGTCGCCGCTTTTGCGTTTCGCCCCAATTAATCGGGTTCCCCGTGTCGCCTTTTCGTTTCAAAACTAAAAGCGTCTTCGGCTATCTACAATTTTCAAAAGATTTATGCTACAACAAAATAGTGAAAAGTGGTAAGTGGTAAATGTAAGAAACATTTTTTACTTTACTACTTACCACTTACCATTTACCACTAAACCTCATCCGCCGACGTGAACATTCGGACGCTGTTCGGGGTTTTTTTCGGCTTGCCGTAAAATCTCACGCGTAACCGGCGCGGTGTCGCCTTCGCCGAATAAAATATAACGCGCCAGATAAATTATCGGATTGCCTTCGCTCCAACCGAAGTAGACGTGCGGAATTTTTCCAGTTTTATCTCTCAGATGAAGCAGTAGGGCGGCAATCGCATTCGGGACGGCGGGCGCGGAAGTTCGCAGGATTCTGTAACCGTCTATGTCAACGCCGTGAATTTTCAGCTTACCTTTGAAATCGGAAGCGTCGCCCGGCGTTATTTCGTAAAACAAAATTGGGTCGCTCGACGGGATATGATTATCAACCCGTTTTTCGTGTTCCTTAAATCGATATTCTTCGACATCGCCCGTTTCGCGCCGGTTAGTTACGATGCGAATTTCGCCTTCCGCCAATTCGTCAACGAATTCCTTTGCCTTTTGGTCAAATTCGATTTTGTCAATCCGCACTTCGGTCGAACGCATCGCGCGTGAAAGGAACGAGACGACAATTATCGAGCCGATGAAAACCAGGGAAATTTTCAAGCCTTCCGGTCGCTGGACGATATTAACACCAAGCGTATAAACGAAAATGACCGAGATTATCATAAAAAGCCATTTCGCAGCTTGATGTTTGCGCCAAGCGGAAATCGCTACGGCAATCGCGGCACTTGTCATCAACGCCAAAACTCCGGTTGCATAAACACCGGCTTGGTCATCAACGTCGGCTTT
>DATLXD010000290.1:0-2167 GCA_035575965.1 Pyrinomonadaceae bacterium
TGAAAATTTGAAATTTTGTGCGAAAAAATCAAGTTATTACTATTTTTCCACATCCGTCAAAGTTTCATCGTTTTTTGCAAGTTTCATCATTTGCCGAATCGCGCCGAGATGATAAGCCGTGTGCGCGACGATTCCGATGGCTTCGCCGAGCGTGTCTTCGTTCCAATCTTCAATTTCGGCAAACGTCTGCAAAGCGTTTTCATAAGACTTGCGAACTGCTTGGCGCAAATAATTCCACTCGGTTTCATTGACCGTTTCAATCAGCCAGCTGTCTTCCCAATTAACCTTTTCGGTTCTGCCCTTCATAAATTCGCACAAACGGTCGAGATAAAATTTGGCGTGTTCGCTGTGCGCCGCAATTGTCGTCGAGCTGAATTCGCGCGAAACTTCCTCAGCCGAAAGTTTATCGAGCGTGTTCAAAACGCCGACGCCGCGGTCGAGATATGCGCTTCCAGTTTCGGGCGAGCCTTCAAAAGTTTCGCGTAAATAAATCAAAATTGATTTCAAAAATGCGTCTTTTGCGATTGAATTTTTATCCGTGTCCATATGTGTTAATCTGTGGTTTCAAACCTTTTATGACCGAAAACGTCGAAAAATTTATCCACAAATTTGCCGAAAGCCTTCGTGAAAAAACCTTTGTTAAAATGACCTTGGGTAATTATCGCGGAAACGACGCGCATTTGCAAAAATTATTGATTCGTCTGGTTGAAACAAAAAAAGGCACACGGCTTTTCTTTTTATACCGACAAGACACGCGCGACACAGCAAAGAACTTTAATTTCGCGGAAGGCACGACAAAAGTGCGCGAAGTTTTGGGAACTGAATTTTTTAGCGGTCATCTTTTTACCGTCGAGAATGATTTTCAACTCGACATCGGCAAAAAAGGAAAATCGCGCTTAAATGTTGCAAAGCCGACGTTCAATGCGAAGCCTGACATTTCTCACGACCGCGATAAACAAATTTTAGTCAATCCAAATTCTTTTTATTTGAAAGCCCTCGGAATCACAACTGACAGAGGCGAAATCCGCGACAAGCAACAAGACAAATGGAGGCAAATCAATAAATTCGTCGAAACTCTCGGAAATTTAATTGATAAATCGCCGCTTGCCGAGCGCAAAGAATTGCGAATCGTTGATATGGGTTCGGGCAAAGGTTATTTGACGTTTGCGATTTATGATTATTTCAAAAACACCAGAAACATTGATGTCGAAGTTGTCGGCGTTGATACAAAAGAAGAACTCGTCGGACTTTGCAGCGACATCGCAAAGGCAAGCGAATTTGAAAATCTAAAATTCGTTCACGGTTATATCGGTAATTTTGATTTGAATAATACGGATGTTTTAATCGCGCTTCACGCCTGCAACACGGCGACCGACGATGCGATTTTCAAAGGCATCCGCGCTCGTGCCGATTTGATTGTCTGCGCTCCGTGCTGTCATCAGGAAATTCGTCCGCAAATCAAAGCACCGGATTTTTTGGGCGGAATCTTCCGGCACGGCGTAATGCTTGAACGCGAAGCCGAAACTTTAACCGACGGACTTCGCGCTCTGCTTTTGGAAAAAAGCGGTTATACCACAAAACTTTTTGAGTTTATCTCGACCGAACACACGCCGAAAAACAATATGATTGTCGGGACGAAACACGCGAGAAGAGTCGAAACTAAAAAATTAGACGAGCAAATCCAGTCAATCAAAAAATTCTACGGAATCAAGCAGCAACGTCTGGAAAACCTTTTGACTTGATTTTTCATCTGAAAGACACTTATTATTACAGTTTGCGCCGGACGCGCAATTTTAAACATAGGAGACCATTAGAACAATGAAACCTGAAATACATCCGAATTATGAAGAAGTGAGCGTAACTTGCGCTTGCGGAAATTCCTTTAAGACACGCTCGACCGGCAAGGATTTGAGCATCGAAATTTGCTCGGAATGCCATCCGTTTTTTACCGGAAAACAGAAATTGGTTGATACCGCCGGACGGGTTGACCGCTTTAACAAACGCTACACACGCGGCGCGGCGAAACCTGCGAACGCCGAAGCAACAGCAGCAGAGTAATTTTTCGCTGACGATGAATTTATTTTCCGTATTACATTAGCCTTTAGAAAAACTAACGCCGACGCTTTTTTACGCGCCGCTTGCTCTTGGTGTAAAATCTTTACGCCGA
>DATLXD010000291.1:0-4089 GCA_035575965.1 Pyrinomonadaceae bacterium
AGATTTAATAAATAATCTATTAAAAATTTAGGATTGAGAAAATCCTTGACCGTATGTAGAAAATCCGTCAGTGATTCCATAAATTAAAACAGCTTGTCCACAAAATTTGTCAAGCCGAAATATCGTAACAGATTATTTTCAAAGGTGAAAATCGGATTGGGATTTTGAATTTTAACTTGGAAACTGTTAGTTGGCTCGTTGTTGATTATTTGTCAAGCAATTGCAAAAAATGATAAACGACTGATTGTCGAAGTAGTCCAAAATCGTTTAATCTTCTTCGTTTAAATCCATCGGCACGCGAGTGGAAAGCAAGTGTTGACTGGCAAACAGACCAGCCCAAACTAAAATTGCAGCCGCAGAAATCGCCCAGCCGAGATTGGCGATAAAATTATCTTCCGTCAGCAGACCGAACAGAATCGCGGGAAAACCGAAAAGAGCAGTGCGCAAAGCCGTCTTTTTCAAGCCGTCCAAATTTTCAAGCAGATTGACGCGGCTGATTTCCAATTCCATATAGTCTTCATCGGCGTTCAAACGCAAGAAATACTCGCTTTCGCTTTGCGTCCAGCGACGCAGCGCAGCGGTTTCGGCAAGCCGGTTGGCAGTCGAAAAATGATGGATAACGTGCGCGATTTTGCCTTCTCTGAGCGCAATTTCAGCCAAACCTCTGACCGAACGAAAACTTTCTTCCGTCACATCCGCCACTTTTTGAAAGGCTTGGCGGGCGCGTTCACGGTTGCCGTATTGGAAATAACATTCGCCCAAACGCGCCAAAAACGCCCCGTCTTCCTGTCCGCGTTTTTCCGCAATGCGAAGCGCGGCAAATGCCTTTCGTTCGAGGTTTTTATTGTGTTCCGAACTGGCAAACGAATGGAGACAACGCGCAAAATCGAAAATAAGCCACGCATCCTTTGGATTTAAAACCAGCGCACGCCGAAATGCTTCGAGTGATTGTAGAAGATAACCCGACAGCCGAAGCTCGTTGGCGAGTCGGTGCAGATAATCCGCTTTTTCTACTTCTTCACTGCCAATTTCTTTATTCTTAAACTTTGTGCGCTGGTGCTTTACATTATTTAGGGAATTTTCCAATACATTAGCCGAAGGAATTTTCGCAAATTTGGCTTTCATTAAAATTTCCTTCGGGTTGAGCAGATAATCGCGCAGTTCGATTGAACGATTGTCAAGCGCGTTTTCAGGCAAAAGCGAAAAAATCCGGTGAATCATTTGCCGGTAATCTTCGCCGCCCGAAGCAAATGCGAATTTTAAATTTTTGCCTTGAAGGGAAGTTCGATAACGATAAAAGACATTTCCACCACGTTTTAAAGCGCGTAATGATTGAGTTTCGACCTGTTCGATGTCAGAGAGTTTTAGCCGGTAACGAAAATTATTGAGCCAAGCCCAGATGCGCGGCAAAAGTCCCGTGCGCGTTAATCTTTTTCCGTCAAAAACTATTCGGTCAGTCCAAAGCATAACAGGAAATAATGTCCAACCAGCGACAAAAAGCAGTAATCCTGCCCAATCAATTTCCAAATAAATCAGAAACGCCGAAAAGAACGCGGATAATAGCAACGCAGCAAAATAGCCGTTCGGTGAAACCCGAATACTTGTAATTTTATGCGAATCTGTTACGACGGCAGAAGTTTTTTGTGCCGTAACATTCACTGATTGTTCCACTGCAATGTCGTTCACGCTCAGAAATTTCCCCTTTGAATTTGATTATAACTTAGAAACAACCAATGGTAGAAAATTTTTGGAATTATTTTCTGGAAAGCAGAATCGTGCGAACGGCTTGGTTAGCAAAATTCGCTATCAAACGGTCTTAACCATTTTAATTTCGATCAAATGACTGCCTTTCTACCTATTTGACCGAGTTAAAAAGTTAATGTTTTGGTCTTTGAGTCGGCAGACACTCCAATAGGCATTCCGTCGGACGGTGACATGGGTTCGGGTGATTTGATTTCCTTCGCCTTTTCAGGATTTAGTTTTTCGAGCTTTTGTTGAGCATCACGGGCGGTTTGCGACATCGGAATCGGTTTATCTTCCAAATCTTTGGCTTCGCTGGCTGGCTTGGCGATGTTGTAATAAAGGTCGGCGGCTTCGGCAGTTTTGCCTTGTTTTTCATAGATGTTTGCGAGTTCAAAATTAATTGTGTCTTTAGCGAGAATCGGATTGGAAAAGTCGGCGAGTTCCTTGTAAAGCGCGGCGGCTTCATCCAATTTTCCGTCGTCGGTTTTTGCCTGCGCGAGCGCAAATTTGGAAAGTGTCCCGACTTCGCCGCTGTTTTTTGATAAAACTTCAAGTTCCTGAACGGCAGTCTGGCGGTCAATCGTCAAACGGTTGACCGCAATAAAATACTTTGCTTTTTCCTGCACGGGATTTCCGTATTTGTCCGCGACGACTTGAAATTCATTGATCGATGCTTCGGCGCGTTCCTTTTCAGTTTTGAAAACTTTGTCGGTTGAGCCTGCCGGAACAGGCAGCTCGCTGACCTTTGTTTGCGAAGTCTCAATCGCTTTGCCGAGCGCGGTTTGCGCGGCGTTATTTGAACGCCGATTGTAAGCGTAAAAAATTCCAATCAACACGGCTAAAACGGCAAAAGCCGCCAGCGCGTAAAGGATGTTTTTGCTTTTGCCCGCAAACTGATTGCCGTATTCTTCAACCTTTCTGCCGACTCCGGTTTGAAATTCGTCCTGATAAACTACCCTGTTTTTATCTTCCCGAGCGGGTGCTTTAAATTGTTCGGGTATGTGTCTTTTTGTTCTCGCCATTATTAAATTATCTGTTAATTTTTTGCTAAATTAATGCAATTGTTTCTCGCCGAATCGTTATATAATCGTTGGAAAGTTTTTTTGTGAAAGAGTCAATTTATCGTAAAACGCCGATGATAGCAAGCAAAGGCAAGGCAAAAGTAAAAAGGCAAAACGAACAAGCCAAGAAACTTTTTTATTTTTTTCGGGAACAATTTTGAAAAATCGGTGTCTAACATTATAGTTCGCGGAAAACGCGGGTGAGCAATTTGAAATTCTCTGATTTCGAGAAAGGAAACGGACAGAAGATGTTCTTCGGCAAGTCAATCACAATTGGCGAGGAAGAAATGGCAGTCGCTCTGGCGACACGCGCGGCTTCTGTCGGGTCATCCGTCGAAGCCGAGTTCGTCGAAAACTTGAAATCAGGCGACGCGGCGGCTTTCGACACGCTCGTCCTGCGATATTCAGGCGACATTTACGTGCTGTTATACCGCTTAACGGAAGATGCGGAAGAGGCAAGCGATTTGATGCAGGAAACTTTTTTGCAAACTTTCAAAGCGATAAAGAATTTTCGCGGCGAAGCGGATTTGAAAACTTGGCTTTACCGGATTGCGATAAACGAATCGCGCAACCGCTTTCGTTGGTGGAAACGCCGCCGCCGCGAAAAAATGGATTCTTTGGACGCGCCAACCGGCAAAAGCGAAACACCGTTGGGCGAAACGATTTTGGGTAATTTTGCCAATCCCGAAGACGCAATTCTCCGGCGTGAACGCGAAAAGATTTTGATAAAAGCATTGCGGGATTTGCCAGGCATTTTTAGGGAAGCCGTTGTTTTATGCGACATTGAAGGCTTGAGCTATGAAGAAATTGCCGTCGCACTTGGAATAAACGTCGGCACTGTAAAATCGCGCATCGCCCGCGGACGCGAAGAATTGAGACGAAAGTTAGTAGATATTTGACAGACAATTCCAGATTCCAGATTATATGGTTTTCCAATTTGGAATTTGAGATTTGGAATCTGGAATTAAAACGAATGAATGATTGACTCGCCCCGGTATCACTTTAATTTAACCAAATCGGTGCCAACCAAGAGGTCAAAGGTGACGCGAGTGGTTTGGAGCGGAATTTGAAAGGCAAAAAAAGGTTTTCGGCTTTATTTGAAAAACAGACCAACAACAACCAATAAGTTGAAAACTTGGAATTGCCAATCAAACTTGCATTCGGACAAACCGTTGTTTTCTTGCGAACTTGAAAGAAAACAGCCGGGGTCAGTCAGTCATTCAATTTTAGATTTTGGATTAAATTCAAAAACCGAAGTCTGAAAATAAAATAATGAAATGCCAGA
>DATLXD010000292.1:0-6229 GCA_035575965.1 Pyrinomonadaceae bacterium
GTTTTTCGTCGGGAATCTTTCGAACGAGTTCGCACGAACGCAAATGTATTTGTAAAAAACGTCGGTCAAATGAATCGATAAAAGTTTTCATAAAAAACGGGCAACAAGATTTTAACCTGTCGCCCGCCGTTTGTCATCGAAGAGTAAATTTTCAAACTGCTTTTAACGCTTGTCAAAACGTCTGCCGTCTTCCATCAAAACCAAACCGTAATTTTTTCCGTTGTAATTTACGCCGTTTTGAATTTTGCCTTTGATGCCGAGTTGTGCGCCTTTTGACGGCACGCTGCGCTGCGTTACGACCCAAATCGAACCTGTTCCGTCGCTGACTTTATAAATTCCGCCTTGTTCTCTGATAATTGGAATCGAAACGCCGTAACTCGTATCAACTCGTCCGGCGATGCCGACTTCCTTGTCGTAATACTTCGACGGATTCGCCTCGATGTCGGCAATACTCGTGCGCTGCGGACACGCCAACGTCAGCAATCCAACGGTTAAAATCAAACCGAGCAAAATCGCTTTTAGTTCCCTTTTCATAATTATCTCCTTTTCTTTTTAAAATTTTCGGAGAGAGCGGTCGTTCAATTGTTACAGATTCATTCCGGGCGGAAAAGTTTGCCATAACTTTTAATTTCTGCGATGCTTAAAGCGTTTTCCCTAACTTATTTTCCCAAATCGAAAAACAATGGCGACAGCGGCACAGCAGATTTCGCAAGAAAAATTCTCTTTTACCTCGAGCATCGCGGCAGATGTATGGCATCAGAAAATGAATCCCGAAGCATTTGAGTGGTGGTATTTCGACGCTCTCAGCGAGGACGGACGCGATGCGGTCGTGATTATCTTTCTCGATAATTTTATCTTTTCACCGCGCTATAACGCCCGTAACAGCAAGCAGGAAAATTTCCTCGAAAAGATAAAAAACAAACTTTTAAGACGAAACGACGAACATAATTACAATTTGTTTCCAGCCATCGCTTTTACGTATTACCGCGACGGCAAGCCGAAATACCGTGCTATCAACGAGTTTGCGCCGGAGGAATTTTCCGCAAGTTTAGATAAAGCCGAATGCTCGATTGGCGAAAATCTTTTCCGCCTCGAATCCGCGCCGTATGGTTCTGGTTATCTGCTTTCCGTCAACGCCAAACTCCGCAAAAACCGTCATCTCGAAGCGCATTTTGAATGGCTTTCGGTGGAAAGCGATTTTACGCCCGACAAACCGGTCAACATCGAGGACGCGCACAGTTGGAATCTGGCGGTTTCGCGGGCGGACGTTACCGGGAAAATCAGTATCGCGGACGGTAAAGACAAAGGCTTGGATACGGTGAATTTTCGCGGGACGGGTTATCACGACCACAACCTGGATAATCGCTGGCTGCCCAAAACCGTCTGCGATTGGCAATGGGGACGCGCTCATTTCAACGATGCAACCGCCGTTTTCTACCGTTACAAAGAACACCGCGAACAAAATCCGACGACCAAACTTTTCACCGTCAAAGACGGAAATTTGCGCGAGTGCGAGACGGCATACGAAGAACAGAACTTCAAGCGCGACAAGTTCGGCATCAAATACCCGACGCAAATCAATTTTATCTCAGAAAACAACATGCGCCTGAGCGTCAAGCAAAATAAAATTATCGATTCGAGTTTCTTTTATCTAAGGTTTCTGAGCGAGATGACTTTAACTCTGCCGGGCGGCGAAACGCGCCAAACCGTCGGCATCACCGAATACCTCGCGCCGAAAGCCTTAAAATATCGTTGGCTTGATTGGCTGACGAATATGCGCATCGGACGCAAAGGAAAAGGAGCTTTTCTTCCATAAGGATGAAATTTCATCCCTTATTAGTCAGCTTCACCGCCGTGCCGTAAGCCAGAACTTCCGTTGTCGTATCAGAAAACTCGGTTGCGTCGTAGCGCATTCCGACAATCGCGTCCGCGCCTATGGCGTGGGCGTGCTGCACCATCCGGTTAAAGGCTTCGAGCCGCGCCGCTTCGCACACCTCGGCAAATTCTTCAATATTGCCCCCAACGATTGATTTGAGACCGCCTATAATTCCCTGTCCGATGCTGGGCGAGCGCACGACGATGCCGCGCACAATGCCTAAATACTGCACAATAGTTCCCATTTGCACTTCGTTTCCGGTTGTAACAATCATTTTTCGTCTCCTAATTCCATTATTTATTCATACCGCAGAGCTTCAATCGGATTTAACCGACTTGCCCGAAATGCCGGAAGCACGCCCGCCAGGAAAGCAATCGCGCACACCAGCAGTAATACAAATATAATTGCAAGCGGCGTAAAGACAAACAAGCTGTAACCTTCAAAAGATTCGAGATAAGTTTTCGCTAGAAAGAAGTTGGCGATTTTGCCGGTAACGATTGCCGATAAAATTCCCGTTACCGCACCCCAGAAACCGATTAAAACCGATTCGAGCGAAAAAAGCAGAAAGATTTTCGCACGTCCCATTCCCAAAGCCTTTTGCAGACCGACTTCTTTGGTGCGCTCTAAAACCGCGATGACCAGCGTGTTGATAATGCCGAAAGAAGCGGCGAGAAGCGCGATAAACGCAAAAAAGTTCAGTCCAATTTGCAAAATTCCGATGGCGTCGTAAGTTCTCTTTTCCCGGTCGGCAAAAGTTTCCGCCGCAAAACCTTTTTCGTCCAGCTTTTTTTTAGTCTCGGCGATTTGCGAATGGTCTTTTGTATTCAGCAGAAAAGTATAACTGAAAAATTTGTTGTAATCCGGTTTTTGATTTTGCTGGTCGTCATAAATCTGTCGCGCCGTTTTCGCGTCAACGAAACAATTATAATTTGCCATCATCCCTTTGGTCGAGATGCCGACGATTTCGAGCGCAATCGTTTTAACCGTTTCCTTTTCTGCCGTTTTGTAACCAATCGTCGCCGTTTTCCCAATCAGCCGACTGATATTTTCATCAAAAGCCTTTGCCAGCGAAACGGGAAGCATTATCTGTTTCTCGCCGTCAATCGTTTTTCCGGCTTCGGTCTTTTGTTTCACGCCTTCGGAAAGCATACCGAGTTCGATATGATATTTTTTCGCGCCGTCGAGCGTGATATATTCGCCGTCAACGCGATAAGACGGCGTAACATTTTTGACTTCGGGAAATTCACGCGCCAGATTTTCCGCCTGCGCGAGCGAAACAATTACTGAATCCGGGTCAAATGTGTTTCCTGCCTCGTCTTTGCTCGCTTCCTTGTATTCCTTCGGCTCGTCCGGCTTGGCGTTATCATCCTCTCGAACTGGCATTTTCTTATGAACAAACAAAACATTATTGCCTTCGATATTCTTCACCTGATTATTGACATAATCGCGCAGACCGCCGCCCAAACCGTTCGTCAGCGTCAGCGTGAACGAGCCGATAAATATCGCCATAACGGTCAGAAACGTGCGGAGCTTGGCACGAAAAAGGTTGCGGTTGGCAATTTTTATCAAGTCCCAAAGTTTCATACTACTCTTAAGGGATGAAATTTGAGGGATGAAACTTGAAACTTGAAACTTAAAATTTTACTTCTATTCTTTCTCATTCTTGTTTCAAGTTTCAAATTTCAAGTTTCATCCTTTTACAATCTCTCCGTCTTTCATCTCAATGACTCTTTCGCATTTCGCCGCCAAATCCGCGTCGTGCGTAACGATAATCAGAGTTATTTTCTTTTCCCTGTTCATCTGAAACAGCATATCTTCGATTGCGCCGCCGGTGTTTGAATCGAGATTGCCCGTCGGCTCGTCGGCAAAAATAACCTGCGGGCTTCCGACGAGCGCACGCGCAATGCAGACGCGCTGTTTTTCGCCGCCCGACAAATCTTTGGCGCGTTTGTCCTCCTTGTCTTTCAACCCGACGGCTTCGAGCGCGTCCATCGCATTTCTGGTCAGCCGATACTGTGTCGCGCCGCGAATCCGCATCGGTAAAACGACGTTTTCAAACACGGTTTCCTGACCGTTCAGGAAAAACTGCTGAAAGACAAAGCCAAATTTTTCGTTTCTCAGCAAATCGCGCTGTTTTTCCGAAAGAAGCGAAACGTCCTCGCCTTCAAACATCACGTTTCCCGTCGTCGGCTCGTCCAAACACGCGAGCAAGTGCATCAAAGTCGACTTTCCGCTTCCCGATTTTCCGATAATTGCCGTGCAATCGCCCTGTTTGATTTCGAGATTGATGTTTTTTAGAACTTCATAATCAGTGCCGTCGCTGGTGTAAGTTTTACTCAAATTAATTGCTTCCAGCATAATTTTGGATGAAGTGTCGTAATCGGTAAAAGATTCTTTGGCTGATACGAAAAAACCGGAATGTTTGTTTAAAAATAAACAATGCCGCCCGATTTGAGCGGCATAAACGATTAATTGATTAAATTAAACGGCAATATTCGGCTAATGATTACACAAACTTTGCAGTAGCGCGACGAGTGTTCACGCCGTTTTTCCTTCTGCGATTATTTATCGCGTTTGTTTTTTGCCTCTTCGACGGCTTTGACTGCCGCCGCCGTATTTTTCGACGCGGGAAATTCCGTCTTTAACAATTCCAGATATTTATCGGCAATTTTCATTTTATCGAGATTGGCGTTGCCGATAGCTAACACGGTAAAGGATACTTCACGATATTTGCCCGCCGGAAAATCCTTCAAATAATCTTCCAGATATTTATTCGCCTGCCGGTAATCTTTTACCGTGTAGGCATTCAGTCCGAGCGTCGCGGCGATGCGTTCCCTTTTCTCGGCATCGCCTTGTATTTCCGGTGTTTTCAATGCCTTTTCATAAAAATCATTGCTCAGCGTCAACATCTTCGAGGCGCGATATGAATCGGCAATTTGCAGCAGCGCGAGTCCGTCGTTTTTTTTCAGTTCGACGGCTTCATAGTATTTTTTCAAGGCTGAAAAATCCTTCGGCATTTCCTTCAGAATTTGATTTAGCTCGCCCGCATTTTTCTCGCCGAAACCGCGCCGGAAAGTTATCAAATTACCGAGCGGATCGGCAAAGATGACAAACGGAATCGCGCTGACATTGTATTTCCCGACCAATCCCTTTTCATTATCGAAATTGACCTTGACGGCGATAAACGGTTTCGTCATATTCACCACTTCCGGCAGCACCCAAAATCTTTCGTCCATCGCCTTGCACGGCTTACACCAAGCGGCGGTAAAATCGAGTAGCAGCGGGCGACCGCTTTCCCGCGCCAAAGCCTGTGCTTTTTTGAAATCTTTTTCCCAGACGATTTGTTCCGTCTGCGCCGATACGCCGAGAGCGAGCAGAAAAGCCGCCAAAATCGCGGTCAGAAATTTTGTCATAAAATAATTTTCCCTATTTATTGATTGGTAACGGTTTGAGAACCGTCGTTTATGATAATACAGTTCGGCGATTGAGAAAAGAGATGTTTTGCCAACCGCCGGGTCAAACCTGCGTTTCTGCGTAAAAGCAGGGGCAGGTCTTGTGCCTGCCCAAAGCGACGGATGTCGCTAATCATTTCGATTAAAATTCAACCTGAATGAAATTTGACGCTCAACATTCGCTCGCGCTTCACGCGGGCAGACACAAGACCTGCCCCTACTTTTGTTACTGCGTTTATAATTATTCCTCTGGCATTTGACTAATTATTTCCATCGTCTTGACGCTGACGCTGCAAACGCGCTTGAGCAAATCAATCGTCTGTTCCTTGTAATCTTCAAACTTATAAATATTAAATCGTTCGGCAATCGTCGCGTCCTGCGGTTTCTTTTCCTTGTATTGGTCTAAAATCCATTCGAGCGCGGAACGATTTCCCAATTTATATTCCCACGCTGAGGGCGGAACGCCCGTTAATGTCGTGTGCGAATCAACTTCGATTGTGCCGCCTTCTTTGTCGGCGCGAAGTTTTGTTTTCGGTCTAACGACCAAGGTTCCGTCTTCCGTTTGGGCTTTATCGTTAAATAAACTTTCCTGTTTAATTTTCTTCTTCGCGGTTAAATCCAAATCTTTTCTTTCGAGCGCAAACGGCTTTTGCGTTTCGTAATTGATGTGCAAATCCATCAACTCCCGTCCCCAATCGCGCCATTGCGTAAAATCTTCGTAAAACGGCAGACGCGGAAACTTGCGCTTCAAATTTTGTTCGTATTTCTTGCGATACTGCGGCGAGTGGAGAACGCCGTAAGTGTAATAAAAAATGTCCTGCTTCGTAATGCGCGCGCCGTTCGCTTTTTTGTAGTGCGTTTGAAATTGATTCAACGCCCAATCGGTGATGTTTTCGTGTTT
>DATLXD010000293.1:0-1910 GCA_035575965.1 Pyrinomonadaceae bacterium
GGAGAAAATATGACAAAAATAAACCAACCATTAGAAGAATACTTAAAGTCCGAACACGCCAAAAAACAATGGGAAATCGGCGAAATTGACAGTGAATTATGTAACATTTGCAATGAGCCGATGCCGCAAAATACACTTACGTTGCTGTTTGGAACGCACTATAAATGCTTTCAAAATGAGTCTGTTCAGAGGAAACAAGAAACGCCGAACGATTGAGATGACGCCACCTGAAAAAATCAAGGATTTCCATTGCAAAAGCTGCGGCGCGATTCTGGCAGAAACAGACGGCAATAACCTTTTTTTTAAAGTCAGGGATAATTTCGTAACGCTCTCGCAAAATTATTTTGAATTATCCTGCGGTCGCTGTTCGGATAAGACAATCTGGAAACGATTAAAAAAAACTTGAAAACAATAGCAACAATTATCTGGAATTGCAGCGAGTTTTTCGGCGTCGGTCTTGGACGTTTTGCACCATTCGTGTTCGGAAAAATGATTGGCAGTAAAGGCAAACGTATCAATTATCCGGGAAACGATTAAAAAAAACTTGAAAAAAAATACAAAAATAGGTTATTGTTAATTAACAATTTCGAGGGGCGGTCTGATTTCGCCCCGCACGTAATTAACGGCGTGTGTTTCGAAGGCTTTTACGGCTTTCGGAATGCGCGCCGTTTTTTTATTGAACAATGCAATTCTCTCGTAAAATATTTTTTACCGAATACAGAAAACATTTCCGCGCGCCGTCTCAAAAGGCTATCGACGGTCTGGAATTCCTTCTGTTTAATTTTGAAGCCGACGATTGGACCGACATTCGTTTGATTTCCTATTGCCTCGCAACCGTCAAGCACGAAGCCGCCGATACTTATCAGCCAATCTTCGAGCGCGGAAGGAAATCTTATTTTGACAAATATGACGGACGCAAATCGCTTGGCAATACTCAAAAAGGCGACGGTTACAAATACAGAGGGAGAGGTTTTGTGCAAATCACCGGACGCGCCAATCACAAAAAACTCGGAGAAGCAATCGGCGTGGACTTAGTCGCAAATCCCGACCTTGCTTTGCAAGCCGACACAGCCTTTGAAATTCTCGTAGTCGGTATGTTGCGCGGATTATTCACAGGCAAAAAACTGTCCGACTACATCAACTCGAAAAATTGCGATTACAGACGCGCTCGCCGCATCGTTAACGGTATGGACTGCGCCATGACAATCGGGGGCTACGCCGAAGCGTTCGAGAAAATTCTCACAAATTCAATTTCGACCGATTCCCCCGATGCTGGGGGGGCGGAATCTGCCGCACTCGTCGGTAATTCCCAGCAACCGGCCGGAAGCACCGATTAAAATAAAATCGGTGCAGCTTTACGAATGTATGATAGACGCTAAAAAAGAAGTGAAAATCATATTTAGTTTGTCACAGAATCTCCTATATTAGCTAGGGAGCGGTAAGATTCCGTAACACTTATAACGGGAAAAGAAAAATTTTTTGAAGTCGAAAAAACTGATGACCATTACATTCTTAAACGCGGTTTATGTGTCCAATCACGACGGCGACACGTGCAAGATATACGTCGAGCGCGACCTTGATTTTGGTTTTAATTTTTTCATCAAGGGGTATAAAACGCAAAATTTTCGTATGAACGGAATCAACTGCTCGGAAGTCAGAGGCGGGACGGTTGGGCAAAAAGAGAGAGCGCAGCGAGCAAAAATAAGAGTGGAAGAACTTCTGAAACCGCTTCCGTTTCGCCTCGACTCGCATAAACCGAGCAAATTCGGAAATTATTTGTGCGACATTTATCTGGCGGACGGCACGCACGTTAATCAATTATTGATTGACGAGGGACTGGCGGTATTTTATGACGGAACTACGCAGAGGTTAGCCAGAACAACCCCGAAAAATAAGGAGTAAAAATATGC
>DATLXD010000294.1:0-2105 GCA_035575965.1 Pyrinomonadaceae bacterium
GGAAAAAACGAAAAACAATCTGCACGCGACCGAACAAAAACTTTTCGACGGAATTTTGGGCGATTTGCAAATGCAGTATGTTCAGATTTCCCGAATGGCGGAAGAACAACTCAAACAAAAAGCCGCTCAAAAGTTTTCGGCAAACGATATTCTCGGCAAAAAATAGTTTGCAATAACTTTTTAGCCACAGGGAACACAGAGTTTGCGGAGATTATTTTTCTCTTTAAATTCTCTGTGTTTTCTGTGGCTAAAACATAAAAATGAAATTAACCTTTTTGGGAACGGGAACTTCAACCGGCGTTCCTTCAATTGCCTGTGATTGCGAAACTTGTTTGTCGGATAATCCGAAAGACAAACGTCTGCGCGTTTCGATTATCATCGAACACGACGGCAAAACGATTCTCGTTGATACTTCCGCCGATTTTCGCCAGCAGGCTTTGCGGGCGAAAATAAAAAAAATTGATGCTGTTTTAATTACACATTGCCACGTTGACCACGTTTTCGGCTTGGACGACATTCGCCCGCTCAATTTTCGTTACGGCGCGATGGGAATTTACGCCGACGAAAACGCCTGGAAGGATTTGCGCCGCATTTTTCAATATATTTTCGAGCCGACGCATTTCGGCGGCGGCTTGCCGCAGCTTATTCCGCACATCATCGAAAAAAACGCCGCGTTTTGTTTCGGCGAAAATCTAACCGTTACGCCGCTCGAAGTCATTCACGGTAAACTGCCCGTCATCGCTTACCGCTTCAACGATTTCGCCTACGCGACGGATTTGAATTTCATCTCGGAAGAATCAATGGACGGACTTCAAGATTTGGACGTTTTGGTGTTGGACTGCGTGCGAATCAAACCGCACGCGACGCATCTGGGGTTATACGAAGCTCTCGAATACATCGAAAAACTAAAGCCGAAACGCGCATTTTTAACGCATCTGAATCACGACGTTTTGTATGAGCGCGATTCAAAATTGCTGCCCGACAATGTGCAGTTTGCTTATGATGAATTGGTTGTTGAATAAATATGAAAGAAATTGTTTTTCGCCAAGCAATGCGCGAAGATTTGCCGAAAATTGTCCGAATGCTCACCGACGATTTTCTTGGCGCGATGCGCGAACGATACGAAAATCCTTTGCCTGAAAGTTACGTAAAAGCGTTTGAAGAAATCGAAGCCGACAAAAACAACGAATTGATTGTGGCGGAAAAAGACGGTGAAATCGTGGGAACTTTGCAAATCACGTTCACGCCGTCAATCAGTTTTCAAGGCGGAAAACGCGCGACGGTCGAATCGGTCAGAGTTAACGAAAAATATCGCGGTCAAGGTTTCGGCAAGGAATTGATGAAATGGGCAATCGAACGGGCGCGTGAAGAAAATTGTTTTGCAATTCAGCTAACGACTAATGCGGAGAGAGAAGACGCGCATCGTTTTTATGAAAATTTAGGTTTTACGGGTTCGCATCTGGGAATGAAATTGTATCTGAAATGAAAATTTTTCATGGCACGGAAAACGCTAACATCTCGCGCCCGACGGTTTTGACGCTCGGCGTTTTCGATGGTTTGCATCTCGGTCATCAGCAAATTATGCAAACGGTCGTCAGCCGCGCCAAAGCCGCGGGTGCCGTTTCGACAGCGATTACGTTTGACCCGCATCCGCGAGCCGTTTTGTATCCCGAATCCGCGCCGCCCTTGCTGCAAACACTCGACCAACGCCTTGCCGCGTTTGAATTTCTCGGCGTCGAACAAGCAATTGTCGTGCGGTTTAATAAAAATTTCGCCGCGCAGGACGCCGAAGAATTCCTTCGTGAAGTGATTTACGAAAGGCTGCAAGCCAGAGAAGTTTATCTCGGAAAAGGTTTTGAGTTCGGCAGAAATCGCGGCGGAAACATCGAATCGTTAAAAAAATTAAGCGCGGAACTCGGATTTTACGCTGACGAAGTGGCGGAAGTTTGTCTGCGTGGAACGCGAATCAGCTCGTCGAAAATTCGACATCTTTTAGCCGACGGACGAGTCAATCTCGCCAGAAGAATGCTCGGCAGACCTTACGGCGTCGAAGGACGAATCGTTCACGGCTTCGAGCGCGGGCGGACGATTGGTTTTCCGACGGC
>DATLXD010000295.1:0-1867 GCA_035575965.1 Pyrinomonadaceae bacterium
AAAAGTCCCGAAATTTGTAGTGGAATTCGTCGTCTTTCACGAGATGCTGCACATTTTTCACCCGACGACGCTCCGCAACGGCAGACGCTACAATCACACCGCGCAGTTTCGCCACGACGAAAGGAAATTCGCGTATTTTGAAGAAGCGGAAAATTGGATTAAGAGAAACGTGAAGAATCTGAAAAGGCGAGCTAAAAAGAGGTAAAGCGTTTTTTACAGCTAATTTCGGTCGAGCGCGACAGGAAATATTTCGCAGTAGATAATAATTGATAGAGGGAATGAAAGATATAATCTGTCAAATATCATCTATCCTGAAAGTTATTGTTATCTACCGAAATTTATTTTGGTTATTTTTACAAACAAAAAAACGCCCACACTAATTCTATTAGAAATCAGAGTGCGCGTTTTTGAAATTTTTTCAAAATTAAACTGCTGCTTGAACCGTTTCAGATTGCGGAAGTTCCGCTGCGCCTTCGGCATAAACGCTGATGAATTTGCCTTTTTGACCTTTGTTCTCAAATTTGACGAAACCGTCAATCAGCGAAAACAGCGTGTCGTCTTTGCCGCGCCCGACGTTTTTGCCCGGCTTCCATTTCGTTCCGCGCTGACGCGCCAAAATGTTTCCGCCGCGTACTTTTTCGCCGCCAAATTTCTTTAAACCTAATCTCTGCGCGTTTGAATCGCGCCCGTTTCTCGATGAACCTACACCTTTTTTATGAGCCATAATTCGATTTTGGATTTTGGATTTTGGATTTTGGATTCAAGAAATTCAAAATAACCTGAAACCTAAAACCTGAAACCTGAAACCTTTACTCCTTAAATCTTTTCAATTTTAATATCCGTATAACCTTGGCGATGACCTTGTTTGCGTTTGTATTGTTTGCGGCGTTTTTTCTTGAAAACGATAACTTTGTCGCCGCGCCCGTGTCCGACAACCGTCGCTTTGATGGTCGCCGCGCCGATTTTTGCATCCGCGCCTTCGCCGCTTAAAAGCGATTCGATTTCCAGTTCTTCGCCCGCCTTTTTGTCTATCGAAGGCACGCGCAAAACCTGCCCGTCTTCAACTGCAAACTGCTTTCCGCCCGTTCTAATAATTGCGTAACTCATTGTTTTATATCTCCTTGACGCTTGAAGCGGAAAATTCCCGCCAATCGAAAAACGATAATTATATATAAAACGCCGGGCAAAGGTCAATTTAACTTGAGAGTTTTACCCGGCAAAACAAGTTTTCGGTGTCAAATACTCGATAGCTGCATTAAGTTTTTATCAAATCTTTTACAAAAAGTTTAATAATTCTACCTTGACGCATTACACAGATTCGAGCGGTTTATCGTAAAATGAAAAGCCAATGACAGACGTTATGCCCAAAGAATCGGTTCGCGCTTTGCTCTCCGAAATGATTGATTACGCGGGACTTTTCCCGCCGAGCCAACTTTCGATGCCCGAAGCCGTCGCCAATTATGCGGCGTATAAAAACGGTAATTACAGTTGGATGCTCGGACGTTTTGTCGTTCCAGTTAATCGTTTGGACGAATTTTCCAAAAGCGCGAAGGAATTTTTTTCACCGGAAGCAAAATCTTGGAAATTGAGTGTTTTGGCAGGCGAAGATATTTACGAAACCGTGCGTCAAATCGCAGATTTTAACGCCGAACACGCGCCTCACGCCGTTTGCGATGCGCTCGAAGTTAAAGCCCATACAAATTTTTCGATTAACAAAGTTGCCGAGGCCGTCCCGCCGAATTTGGCGACGTATTTTGAAATTCCTCTGCGCGAAGATTTAGCCGATTTGTTTTCGACTCTGGCAATCAGAAAGCAACGCGCCAAGATTCGCACGGGCGGAATAACTGCCGACGCTTTTCCCACCGCC
>DATLXD010000296.1:0-1541 GCA_035575965.1 Pyrinomonadaceae bacterium
TTCGGGCATCGGCGGCATCGCCGAAACACAGGAAATGCTCGATTACTGCGCGGCGAACAACATTACGTCCGATGTCGAAATCATTCCGATTCAGCAAATCGAAGAGGCTTATGAAAGAACAATAAAAGCCGACGTGCGCTACCGTTTTGTCATTGATATGCAATCGCTGGCTTAAGACGATTAAAAATGCAAAATTAAAAATTGTGAAACTGATTTCAAGTTTGCATTTTTAATTTTGTATTGCTTAAATTCGCGGCAAAACAATTCGCATAAAAATGAAATACGCTGCTTTCCTGCGCGGCATCAATGTCGGTGGACACAACAAAATCAAAATGGAAACTTTGCGCGAGATGTTCGCCGCGCTTCGGTTTGAAAACGTCAAAACTTACATCAACAGCGGCAACGTGATTTTTGAAACGAGTGAAACCGATGAGAACGCGCTCGTTTCAAAAATCGAACAGGCGATTCAAGCGGGATTTTCACTCAATATAAAAGTGATGGTGCGGACGATTGACGAAATCTTAGATATTATCGAAAACAATCCTTTTGCTGGACAATTCGAGAACGACAAAGATTTGCACGTTTTATTTTTGGACGAAGAATTGCCGGCAGAAAAACGCGATATTCTACTTTCAAACAACAATGAAAACGAAATGTTTGCCGTCAGAAACCGAGAGATATTTTGTCTGTTGCGCGTCAGCGTTTTGGACAGTTTGCTCGGCAAAGATTACATCGGCAAAAAACTTAAAACTTCGGCGACGGCGCGAAATTGGCGCACAGTCAACAAAATTGTAGAACTTTAAAGTATGCAGGTTGCGTTTGAATAAAAAGCCGCTTGTTGACCGATGCTCATTATCAATGCTTATTCAAGATGTGTATAATGAGGTTATGAAGAAAACAACGCACAAACGTCTGAACATCACTTTGCCCGAATCAACTGTTACGATGCTCGAAACCGTTACGAATAAAGGCGAGCGCAGTAATTTTATCAACACTGCCATCAAAACTTATGTTAAGCAGGTCAAACAGGAAAGTTTGCGCGAGCGTTTGAAAGAAGGCGCGACTTCTCGCAGCAAAAGAGATTTGCAGTTGGCGGAAGAATGGTTCGATGTCGAGGAAGAATTATGGCAAAAATAAATTTGCCCGCGCGCGGCGAAATTTATCTAGTCAACTTTGACCCGACGCTCGGCTCGGAAATCAAGAAAACCCGTCCCGCGCTGATAATTCAAAATGATGTTGCCAACGAACACAGTCCGATTACGATTGTCGCCGCGATTATTTCAAAATATGACGACACGCTTTACCCGACCGAAGTTTTAATCGTTGCGGGCGAAGGCGGATTGAAACAAGATTCGGTGATTTTGCTCAATCAAATTCGCTCGATTGACCGGCAAAGGCTGGCGAAAAAACTTGGCAAAGTCGAAAATGCGACAATAAAAAAAGTTGATTCGGCAATCAAAATCAGTCTCGGTCTAATCGAGATTTAGCGAGGTGAAAATTATGTCTATCAGAAAACCTTTTAATTTCAAAAAATGGATTGA
>DATLXD010000297.1:0-9635 GCA_035575965.1 Pyrinomonadaceae bacterium
GTCTGGATAGCGAAGCATTTTGCCGCTTTTGCGGTCAACCAAATCATACACGCCGACAATCAGACACACGCCGTTGCCGTATTGGACACGCAAGTTAGGCGCGAGCGAGACGGTTTTGATAATGTCCTTGTTGCTTTTGTCAATTTCGCCAATCTGGTCGTTAGTCTGCGCAATTCTTTCCTGCAATTTGCGCACAATTTCATTTTGTTGTTCAGCTTGCTGACGGTTTTTTTGCAGCTCCTTGTTAAAGGCAAAACCGAGATACAAAATTCCGCTGATTGTGCCGACCACTACTGCAAAAATGCCAAGTTTGGTTACCCAGGAAATCTCGCGTGAAAGTTCACGGACAAATTCGCGCAAAAAAGCTTTCGCGTCGTCGCGTTTCGGCGAAAACCCCGATTCCAGCGCGGCTACTTCAATAAACTGCGCGACGTGCGGTTGTTCCTGATTGGTCGTGATGAGAGATGATTTTTGGGCGAGCGAAAAAAACGAAAAGGAAACTTCCGTATCGGGAATGTCAATCGTGTCGCCGTCCGAGATTGAAACGAAACGTTGAAGCGGTGTGCCGTTGAAGAGCAAATTGAGTGATTTTTGAACGTAGGTAACGCGGTAAACGCCGTTTTCAAGTTCGAGTTCGAGCCAACTGCCTTCGACGGAAATTTTCCCGGTGTGAATTTGTAAATCGCTCGTCTCGTCCGAGCCAATACGGATATTTTCGCCGGAAAAAAATTCCGTGCGTTTTTCTGCGCCGACCGAAACGTGAATGATAATTCCGACTGCCATTTTTCTCAAAAGCCAAACTTGGACTTTACCGCATTTTACCATAAACGCAAACTAAAATGGGTTTTTCACGCAGAACATTTATAAATTTTATTGACGGAAACTCCATGTGTTAAGCCGTTAAATTATTTGATGATGAAGCGGAAATTTTGAAACGCCGCTTTCAAAAATTAAATTAATATGTTTTCAGGCAAAGATTTCGTGTTATACTTGACGGCGTTATAACGAGCATTTAAGCAAAAATATTTTATGAGCAAAAATTTTATGACGAAAATTTATAAAAGTTTTTTGTTTGCCGTCGGTTTATCTTTAAGCTGCGCGTTTCAGATTAACGCTCAACAAAATTCTCAGGCGGCTGCCAAACCGCCGCAAACGTCTGAAAATGTCAAAAGCGACGACATTTCCATCACGGCGAATGTGACGGCAAAGGAATTGAAATTTGAGGTTGTGCCGAATCCGACGGTCGAATTTTTCGGCAAACCGGAACGTGAAACCGTCTGGGAAGCCGACCGTCAGAATTTACCGAAACCCGTCCAGCCGGGCGTAACTTATCGAAACATCGGCATTCAGCTTCGCATCACCAGCCGTTTTGCAGACATCGACCGCATCGTTTCCGAAGCGCTCGGCGAAATTCCAATGACTGACGACGCGCCGACGGCTAATCGGCAAACGCAAAAACCAAATGCAGACAATTCGATAAAGCAAAACAATCAAACGCCCGCTAGTCAAACAAGCGGGCAAAAACAAACAAACCAAAACGCGCCGCAAAAACCGAAGCTGTAAATCGACGGAAAGGAAATTCAAATGACGAAAAATCAAAAATTCAAGCATTCGGTTTTCACATTGTTTTGTATCGCAATTTTAATTATTATGTTTGCGTCGTCGTCTTTTGCGCAAACAAAAAATGACACAAATGCTTCTCCCCAAACCAATCAAACTACGGCAGACGAAAATTTTCAGTTGAATATCATTGAAAAACGCATTACCGAAACGAATTTCGAGCGCTCGACCGAAGTGCGTTTGGTAAACGACAATCGCGGCGGTTTGGTTTTGCAAGTCGGTGTCGGCGCGCGCGGCGAAAAGATGGACGTTCTTTTGCGCGGCATTTTCGGCAATGTGCGTTTCCGCGCTTCGCTGGAAGCGATACAACAACGTATCGAGAAGACTTTGCCCGACAAAAAGTAAAATCTAAAAACCCGTCGCTTAAAATTATCGAATCTAGCCGTTTTGATTTTCAGAATCGAAACAAATTTACAAATAAAATTCGCACTTCTTTTGGAGCATATTGAAAACTCGGAGGAAAAATTAGTGAAAAAACTTTCTTTTTTAACGGTGAGCGTTGTGCTTGCCTTTGTTTTGGGCGGAATCGTTTCGGCTCAAACTACGACGACCGGCAATAACGATGCCGGAATTACCACGCGCACGACCAGACCACAGACGACGCCGACTCCGCGAACAACGCCGACTCCTGTTTCGCGCGTGCGTCCGCTTTCGCAGGAAGACCAGCAGCGTCAGCGCGAATCGAGCGAACGCCGTCGGCAGTCCGCCGCGTCGGGCGACCCGGATGTTCTTCTCGACGTGCCGAATCTTTCGGTTGACGAGATTACTTTAGAAGTTGACAATCTGCGGGCGCACGTCGCGCTCGACGCGCGTCTGGCAAATCTTTTGCAGTTGACGGCGGGCGCGGATGTTACAATTGACAAAGTAAAATTGACGATTAAAGGCGTGCGAGCGGAAGTTTTGTTAAAAGTCCGGCTCGATAATGTCGCTCAAATTATTGACCGCACCTTGACGACGATTGACCGCAATCCGCAGATTCTCGAACGTCTTTTGCAGTCGGTTGACGCTACCGTCGGAACAGTCGGAAACATCGCCAACACAGCGTTACAACCGGGCGGAGTTTTAAGTCAGACGATAAACACTTTGGGACAAACCGTTCAGCGAACGCTCGACACAACGGGAAACATCGTCGAAAAAAGGCTCGACACGACCGGCAGAGTCGTCAATCAAAAAACAATCGGTTCGGTTCTAGACACGGCGGCGACAGGTTTGCGCGTCGTCAACGAAACGACCAACAGCACCGGACAAACCGTGCGGCGTTTGCAGGATTCGACCGGCGGAATCATCGAAGTAACGCTCGACTCGGCTGGCAAAATCGTTAATTCAAAAATCGTGCAGGGCGCGGCAAATACAAATCCGCGTCAGTAAATAAAACGATTCAATCAAATAAAAAAACGCAGGCTTTAATCGGTCGGCGTTTTTACTTTTTGCGAACGTCGAAAAATCTCGCTCGCCGCCGGTTTTGGCTGTTGTTAAATGAGTCGGGAATTTCCGATTGCGTTCGGCGCAGCCTTTTTTGCTCGTCCGGCGGCAAACTCTTAACGGTCAGACATTCTTCGCTGCAGCAGCCTTCAAATTTTTCGCGGCACTTTTCGCACTGAATAAACAACAAATGACACGCGATGTTTGCACAGTTCGCATGCGTGTTCGATTTCTCGCCGCATTGATGACAACTACTAATAATTTCATCCGTTATCTGCTCGCCCAGACGATTGTCGAAAACGAAATTTTTGCCTCTGAATTTGTTTTCCAGATTTTGTTCTTTTGTTTGACGCACGTATTCGATAATTCCGCCTTCGAGGTGAAAAACCTTTGTAAAACCGTTGTGCAGCAAATACGCGCTCGCCTTTTCGCAGCGAATTCCGCCGGTGCAATACATAATGATATTGCGGTCTTTTTTATCTTTGAGCATTTCTACCGCCATCGGCAATTGCTCCCGAAAAGTATCTGAGGAAACTTCGAGCGCGTTTTCAAAATGCCCGACCTCAAACTCGTAATAATTGCGCATATCAACGACGACGGTTTCAGGATTTTCCGTCAATTTATTAAAGTCTGCGGCATTTAAATATTCGCCGCGATTTTCCATACTGAAACTCGCGTCTTCGATGCCGTCGGCGACAATTTTCTTGCGGACTTTGACGCTCAAAACCCAAAAAGATTTTCCGTCGTCTTCGAGTGCGATGTTGAGCCGCGCGCCGTTGAGAAAATCAATCGAATACAGGTATTCTTTGAAATTTTGGAAATTACTTTCGGGAACGCTGATTTGTGCGTTGACACCTTCTTTTGCAATATAAATTCGTCCTAAAACGCCTAACTTTTCGAGTTTCTCATATAGGTCATTTCTAAACTGTTGTGGATTTTCAATCGGGTAGTATTGATAAAACGATAAAGTCTTACGCGGTTCAGCACCGCTTTCGAGACGGTTTTTTAATTCCTCTTGAGATGTAAGATTACGTAACTCCGCCATAAATTTAACACTTTAAATCAAAATTTATCGTTTATACAGAAAAGCCGCGAAATTTCTTCCGCAGCCTTTTGTTTTAAATGATGTCTAAATACTTTAAGCCGTTTTTGACAAAGTTTCCATATCGGGCTTCCAGCGTAAGACAGGTTTGCGAGCGGCGGTTGCTTCGTCAAGCCGTCCGATGCGTGTCGAATGCGGCGCGTCAATCACGAGCTGCGGATTTTCCTGCGCTTCCTTGTTGATCTCTTTCATTGCATCAATAAATGCGTCCAGGTCGGCGCGTCCGACTGATTCTGTCGGTTCGACCAGCATCGCACCTTCGACAATCAGCGGGAAATAAATCGTCATCGGGTGAAAACCGTAATCAATCAGACGCTTGGCGATGTCCAAAGTGTGAACGCCTTTGCGCGACTGCTTTTTATGCGAAAAGATGACTTCGTGCATCGGGTCAGAGTCAAAAGGCTTGTCGAAATCGTCCTTCAACAAATGCGCCAGGTAACGCGCGTTCAAAACCGCCGCTTCGGTCGCTTCTTTGAGTCCCTCCGCGCCGTGCGTTTGGATGTATGAAAGAGCGCGAATCATCATTCCGAAGTTGCCGAAAAACGCTTTGACGCGCCCGACCGATTCGGGACGATTGAAATCCAGTTTGTAATTTTCGCCGTCCTTGACGATGCGCGGAACGGGCAGAAACGATTCGAGTTCAGCCGTGCAGCAACAAGGTCCGCAGCCGGGACCGCCGCCGCCGTGCGGTGTGGAAAATGTTTTGTGCAGATTCAGATGAATTACGTCCACGCCCATATCGCCCGGACGCGCCACGCCAACGAGCGCGTTCATATTCGCGCCGTCCATATAAACAAGTCCGCCCGCCGCGTGAACGCGCTCGCATATTTCCTTGATGTTTTTCTCGAAAATTCCGACAGTGTTCGGATTCGTGAGCATCAAACCAGCGATTCCGCCTTCGTCGCACAAAGTTTTGAGATGTTCCAAATCGGTCAAACCTTCGACAGTCGAGCGAACGGTTTTAACTGTAAATCCCGCGAGATGCGCCGATGCGGGATTCGTTCCGTGCGCCGAATCGGGAATCAGCATCACGCGCCGATTTTTTGATTCTTCGCCGTCGCGTTTATCCAAGAATCCGCGAATCAAAAGAACGCCGGTCATCTCGCCATGCGCGCCCGCCGCGGGCTGCAAAGAAACGCCGGGAAGTCCGGTAATTTCCGCTAAATCTTCCTGCAATCTGTAAATCAATTCGAGCGCGCCCTGCGATTCGGATTCGGGCGCGAGCGGATGAAGATTTGCAAACCCGGCAATCCGCGCCGTTTTCTCGTTCAGCCGCGAATTGTATTTCATCGTGCAACTGCCAAGCGGATACATTCCCAGATCAATCGAATAATTCCACGTCGAAATGCGTGTGAAATGTCGAATCACATCAACTTCGCTGACTTCGGGAACACCTTCCAAATCGTCGGTTCGTCTTAATTCTGCCGGTATCAACTCATCCAAATTCGTTTCTTCGACATCGAGTTTCGGCAAGCGATAGCCGATTCGCCCCGTCTGCGAACGGTCGAAAATCAATTCTTCATTTTGCGTCGGATGCTGTGTAACTTTTTTTATGCTCATTTTGAAAATTATTTGGAAGTTTCTTTTAACGATTTAACCAGCGCGTCTATTTGCTCGCGTGAATTTGTTTCGGTTACGCAAACGAGAAAATCGTTTGGATTATCCGAGTAATAACGCGACAAACTCAAACCGCCGACAATTTCTTTTTCGTGCAAAATTTTTGATAAAATCTCGTCGGCTGATTTTGGAGCGCGGACGACAAATTCGTTAAACTTCGGCGCGGAAAAGGGAAGCGAAAAGCCTTCGATTTCGGAAATGCGTTTGGCGGCGTACGCGGCTTTTTGCGCGTTTTGCACGGCTACTTCCTGCAAACCCTTTTTGCCCATCGTTTCCATATAAATCGTCGCGGCAAGAGCAATCAAACCTTGATTGGTGCAGATGTTTGAAGTCGCTTTTTCACGTCTGATATGCTGCTCGCGCGTCGCCAAAGTCAAGACAAAACCGCGATTGCCGTTTTTGTCGTAAGCTACGCCGACCAGTCTTCCGGGTAAATTGCGGACGTATTTTTCTTTGGTCGCAAACAAACCTAAATACGGTCCGCCGAAACTCAACGGAATTCCAAACGATTGACCTTCGGCGACGACAATATCAACATCGCATTCGCCCGGCGATTTTAACAAACCCAATGAAATCGCTTCTGTAACAACCAAAATCAGCAACGCGCCGACGCTATGCGCTTTGTCTGCCAACGCTTTCACGTCTTCGATACAACCGAAAAAGTTTGGCGATTGAATCACCAAAGCGGCGCATTTGTCGTCGAGATTCGATAAATCGTCAACCGAAATTCGTCCAGATTCTTGGTCGAAATGAATGGTTTCGATTTTCAAATTTCCGTGCTGCGTGTAAGTTTTGGCGACTTCCAAGTATTCGGGATGAACGGTTTTGGCAATCACGACCTTTTCGCGGCGCGTCACTCGCTGCGCCATCAAAAAGGCTTCCGCCATCGCCGTCGAGCCGTCATACATCGAAGCGTTTGCCACGTCCATTCCAGTCAGTTGGCAAACCAGAGTTTGAAACTCGAAAATATATTGCAGCGTGCCTTGCGAAATTTCCGGCTGATACGGCGTGTAGCTGGTGAAAAATTCCGAACGCTGAATCAAATGGTCAACAACTGTCGGCGAATAATGCGAATACGCGCCCGCGCCGAGAAAACTCGGACGTTTCGCTGCCGTGTTTTTGTTCGCCAGCGTTTCCATTCCCGCAATCAATTCCATCTCGGAAAGCGGTTCGGTAACATTCAAAGTGCGATTCAGTTGAACGTCTTGCGGAATCGAACAGAAAAGTTCATCGGCGGAATCGAGTCCGACGAGTTTTAACATTTCGCCGCGCTCTTCGGGCGAATTCGGGATATATCTCATTTTTTGGT
Source organism: Pyrinomonadaceae bacterium (assembly GCA_035575965.1). Classification (GTDB taxonomy): domain Bacteria; phylum Acidobacteriota; class Blastocatellia; order Pyrinomonadales; family Pyrinomonadaceae. Next base: position 7,071 of record DATLXD010000297.1, read on the forward strand.
GAAAAGTGAAAAGTGAAAAGTGAAAAGTGTTTTGATACTATTTTTCACCTTCACTTTTCACTTTTAGTTATTCGTTTTCTGAAAGGTATTCTTCGTATTCAGCGGCGTTGAGCATTGCATCAGCTTCAAGCGCGTTTTCCATTTTGACTCGTATCATCCACGCCGCGCCATACGGGTCGGAATTGACGGTTTCGGGCGTGTCGTTTAATCCGTCGTTGACTTCGACAATTTCACCGGCGACAGGCGTGAAAACTTCCGACACGGCTTTCACCGATTCAATCGAGCCGAACGCTTCGTGCGGCGCTAAGTTATCGCCGACGCGCGGTAAATCGACATAGACGACATCGCCGAGCGAGTGTTGGGCGTAATCGGTAATGCCGACAGTTGCCACGCCGTCTTTGACTTCCACCCATTCGTGGTCTTTGCTGTAATGTAAATTTTCGGGAATGTTTGCCATATTTTTATATTTTATTTTTAATCAATCAACTTGTTCGTTTGCATAAGATTCGATGTAACCGCAATTTGTGCAGCGGTATGTTTTTACTGCATATTTTTCTTTGTCGCTTACCTTTGTTCCAGTCCAAAATGATTTGACCGGCTCGCCTTTGACCCATCGACTCGGTTGAATTGTGCCGTAACCGACATCTGCAATAAAACCATCGTTCATCACGCCTTTGCATTTCGGGCAACTCAAAATAGATTCGCTCATAATTTTGTAATCATTTTGTCCGTTTATAAAAAGGTGTTTTGACAATTTTGGCGGTTAAATGCTTGCCTCTGACATCAATTTTAATCTCTTGACCGACGTTTGCAAACTTGCTCGGCACAAAAGCCAGACCGATATTTTTTTTCAAAAACGGAGCGGGCGAACCTGACGTTACGAAACCGACTTTTTTATCATTGATATAAACATCGAAACCGTCGCGGGCGATGCCTTTGTCGGTCATTTCAAAACCGACGAGCTTTCTCGTCAAGCCTGATTCTTTTTGTTTTGCCAAAGCATTGCGTCCAAGAAACTCGCCTTTATTCAATTTACAAATCCAGCCGAGATTTGCTTCAAGCGGCGTGATTTCGTCCGAAATTTCGTGTCCGTAAAGCGACATCGCCGATTCGAGCCTTAAAGTGTTTCGCGCCGCGAGCCCGCACGGCAAAATTCCGGTTTCACTTCCGAAGTTTCCGATTTCTAAAAATTTGTTCCAAAGCTGTTCGGCATACTTTTCGTTTGCATAAACTTCAAAACCGTCTTCGCCCGTGTAACCTGTTCGGGAAATTATTGCGTCAACGCCGTCAACTTTGCCGACTGTAAAATGATAATACTTAATTTCTTCTAAATTTTCGTCGGTGAGTTTTTGCAAAATTCCAATCGCGTCTTTGCCTTGGATTGCAATCTGACAATAATCCGCGCTGACGTTGGTCAAAGTTATGTTTTCGTCTTTGGTGTGCGAAGTTATCCAATCCCAATCCTTTTCGGTTGTTCCCGCGTTGACAACCAATAAAAGTTTGCCTTCGTCAAAGCGATAAACGAGCAAATCGTCAACGACCGTGCCGTCTTCGCGCGTCAAAGCCGAATAATGCGCTTGACCGTCAACCAATTTTGTCACGTCATTGGTTGTAAAACGATTAACGAATTCGATTGCGTCTTCGCCTTCAACCCAAAACTCGCCCATATGCGAAACGTCGAAAAGTCCCGAATGCTCGCGCGTGCGGAGATGTTCGGCTATCACACCCGAATACTGCACGGGCATATCCCAGCCGCCGAAATCAACCATTTTTCCGCCTAATTTGCGATGCTCGTCGTTTAGCGGAGTCTTCTTTAAATTTTCCATAAAATTTTGTTTGAAAAACCGTAAAGAAAAAACTAACACTCGCAAGTTGTAAGCGTCAAGAAAGACTATATTAGAATAATTTGTTTGATTGTTTCGATTTGCTAATTGATATTGAATTGAGAGTTTTCGATTTTGTTATCAAAAGAATAAAAAAAAGAGGCAAAAAGAAAACCAGAAGAGAAAGCCATACTTTCTGCCTCATAGTAATCTGAACCATACCTCAGTGTTTTTTACGGTAAAGATGCCGAAATGGGCGAACTGCCCGCACCGCTGTCGTTCGTGTTTGTAACCGTAAAAGTCGCCGCACCGCGTTTATCGTCCATACCGTCAAAATCGAAACGGCAACCGTTAAAGTGTTTTAAAAAAATTGTAATTGTCTGAATATCTTCCTCCAAAAGTGATTTGCGTTTTTGGTTATATTGCGGAGGAATCTGAGAAAGACAGCCATAATTTTCTAAAAAAGTTAAGTTTTTGTTTTGTGGTCAATCGTGTGTTGAGAATACATTGCGGAATGAGCATTCGGGGTTCGGCGCTTGCTATTCCGTCATTCCAAAAGTCGCTGCGTACAATATAGCTGCCATCGGCTAATGGACACAAAAATAATGGACACAAAAAAAACGGCGAACTTTTTATTGTCCGCCGTTTTTTTGCATTTTTTAAGGTAGGAAAGCCGCCGGAACAGGCTGGTCGCTTGGCAAGCCGAAGCTGACCGCGCTAAAGGAGTTGTTGCCGGATTGCA
>DATLXD010000298.1:0-2502 GCA_035575965.1 Pyrinomonadaceae bacterium
CCGTTATCGTCGTTGCGAAAATAAATTTCGTTAATGTCCTGGTCGGTGTCGAAAAATTGTTTTTTCCAGCTTTTTCCGCCGTCAATCGTAAAAGTGAAAAAACCTTTGTCGCCCGCGATGTAACCGCGCTCGGCTGAGGTAAAAAATACCGTAACCAAATCGTTTAAGCCATCGCCTTTTACGTTTTTCCAAGCTGTTTGCGCTCCGAGAAACGGCGCGGCGTGAAGCACTAAAAAAGAAAATAAAAATACCTTTTTCCAAACAGACACCAGCTGTTTCCTCCCGAAACTTCCAATAATTTAAGGTAACGCGAACGAATAAAATAAACCTTAATCGTTCAAATGTCATTTGATGAAAGTGCGAAATACGAATTTCAAACTACTAATGACGAATGTTAGAGTTCTCACTTTAAATTTGTAATTCGTAATTTGAAATTCATATTCTATTTTATTATTCGATAAATATTGCCCTTCCAAACAACCAAAACTTGTTCGCCGAGCGCGAAAAACTGCGCGAGCGCGGTTTCTTTAGTGATTAAAGCAAAAAATTCATTGCTTGCGAATACGATTTTGATTTCTTTAAGTTTAGCGTCTTCCTTAAACTCCGAATCAATCCACACATTGTTTTCCAAATAAAATGTTTTTGCGCCGACTTTCTTGACCGTTCCGGTTGTGATAACTTCGTCGTCATCCGAATCGGCAGTTGTTTGCAGTTGTAGTTGCTTAGCTTCTTTGCTGGCTTCGACTGCAGCTCTTCCGGTCGCTGCGGCGGCGAGCGGTTCGGGCTTTGCCTTGGATTTCCTTGCAATGCTTCTACTGTTTAACGGAAGGTCGGAGACGACGGTATTTGAAGTACCATCCGTTTGTAATCTAGAAATTGTACTTCTATTTTCTCTCTCGCTGCCGTCCGTTGCCAAATACGAAGTATATGGCGTAACGATTCCGTAGCGCGTTCCTAAATCAACCACTTCATCGCGCAATTCCTTTTGTTCGCCGTTAGAACGAATTTGCTCCATCAGCCAACCGACGCGGCGCGTTGCCCAGAGGCGCGGCAGAAAATCGTTTTTCTCGGCACGCATCGGAAAATCAAGATTTGCATAATTAAAAGTTTTTATTTGTTTTCCTGCCTTTCCTTTCAAACGAAACGTTACGTTTTCAATACCGCTCGTGTTTTTGTAGCGTCCGATTAATGTTAATTGCGTGCCTTTGAAAATATCCGTTAAATTTCGCGGATAAAGCAAATCGGTTTCGACCGCGCCGAAATCTATTTCCAAATCGGTCAGAACAGGCGAATTAACTTTTGTGAAAAAGTTTGAAACCTTTACTTCCAAATCTTCCTTCGGTTCGACGTAATCCGCCGCGCCGGAATTTTCCGCAGCGAGACGGTCGAGCAGGCGTGTGTTAACATCGTAACCGACACCAAATGTGAAAAGCCGCAAATCTTCAACTTTTACTTCCTTTGCATTGGCAATAATTTTCTCGACATTCGACTCGCCGACCGTCGGCAAACCGTCCGTCATAAACACCAGCATTTTCGGTCGGTTGGAAGAATCAAACTGTCGAAGCGCGGCACGTAAAGCGTCGTTGATATTCGTTCCGCCGGTCGGCGTAAATTTTTTGACAAATTCTTCACCGCGTTTTCTGCCCGGCGCATCGGCGCGTATTAAATTCGCTTCCATCAAATGTTCTTCGCCGGCAAAATTTATGACGTTGAACCGATCTTCGTCGCGCAAATTTCGGATGCCAAATAACAAAGCCGTGCGCGCTTTTTCCATTTTGCCTTCTTCCGCCATCGAACCGGATGTGTCAAGCACGAAAACAATATCTTTGCTGATTAATTCGCGCTCCGAAATGTTGTCTTTCGGAGATAATTGCAAAAGAAAATAACCGTCTTTTCCGGGTTCACGGTATGTTAAAAGAGACATTCCGAAATCATTATTCGATAAGCCGTAAAAAAGCTGAAAATCATTGTCGCTGCTGCCGGTTTCAAATGAAACCGCCGCGCTCGTTTCACCTTTATTGCTCACTTCGATTTGGTGCGACGGCGAATAGACGTTTCGCAACGCTTCTTTGCCGACGATTTCAATTTTGCCGGAAATTACGCCGAATTTTTGCTGTGGCGCGTTTTGGTTTGAATTTTCAATCGCCGGATTACCACGCGCCCACAGATTTCTGCCCGTCCCGAGCGGGTAACGATACGCGACCGTTCCCGATTCGGCTCGCAAAACCTGCGAGTAGGTCATTTCCAATTTTTTATCTGAATTCGGCGGAATCGGAAAAATCGAAGCCTGAAACAAATCCTTTCCGGCGTATTCGAGCAATCCGGGGTCGCGTTGTCTTCTGACAATTTCGTCATAAATTCGTCTGGCTTCTTCGCGCGTGTGAACTTCGCCGACGAGTTTTTTGCCGTTTTCCCAAATAGCAAACTCGACAATCGCCGCCGTTTCTGGAATCGGAAAAAAATATGTACCTTCCAAAGTGTAAGGCGTGTCGTTGCGAAAAA
>DATLXD010000299.1:0-1604 GCA_035575965.1 Pyrinomonadaceae bacterium
TGCCGTCAAACATCCGGGCGAAGTTACGTTCCCGATTATTCAGGAATATGTTGACGAAATCGTCGAAGTAACCGAAGAGGAAATCGCCCGCGCTATTTTCTTTTGCGTGCAGAACAATCGCCTGGTTGTCGAAGGCGCGGGCGCGGCAGGACTCGCGGCGTTGCTGGCGAAAAAAATCAAATCAAATTCCGATGACAATGTTTGCGCGGTTTTGTGCGGCGGAAACATTGACCCGAATTTGCTGGCGCGGGTTTTAGAACAGGTTCTCGTGCGGCAAGGTCGCTATATCTTATTCAAACTTCTCGTGCCTGACCGCCCGGGAACATTGGCGCGGTTGCTTGATAACGTCGCCGATTCGGGTGCAAACGTTATCGAAGTTTTCCACCGCCGCGCAATGTGGCTCGCTCCTCTGGGCAAAACCGGCATCGAAATGTTACTCGAAGTGCGCGACGAACAGCACGGACGCGAAGTTCACCGCCATCTCGAAGCCGTCGGCTATCACGTCGAACGCGAAGGCGTGGGCGATTGGGAAGAATAGAGAATCTAGTAAAACTCAAATTTTAGGCAAAAACAGCGACGGGAACAGGACGTTCGACGGCAATATTAGTGCGGTTTTGTTTAATGTTTTCGATTTTGCGCAAAGTTCTCGCCGAAATAACTTTCGCCGCAATGCGGACAAGATACGACAGGCACGTTTTCGATAACCAATAAACTTTCTTTCTTGCCCTAGCTTTTCGTGACGTGAATTATTCTCGCGCCGCTTTTGCCGCATACGTCGCAAATCGTTTCCTCAATTTTCGTATTCATAATCTTCAAAATAAACCGTAATGATTACAAGTTTATCGGTCAAGCTTAATTTTGCCACAACTACAATACCCGCGTCATCAAGAGTTTTTCCTGCTATAAGATATTTCCACTCGTCCGTTTCACTGTCTTTCTGCCGTTCGACAATCTCGCCTGTTAGAATTCCGTTCTCGACATCAAAAATGGAAAGCGCGTCGTTCTCCATTAATCTTTTGGCTAGCTTGAAAGAAAAGTTTGAAGTCTCAAATGAAGTTTCAAGATACAGATTAGCTTCGTTTGGACTGCTTTGAGGAGAAAATATGATGTCAGTAAAAGATATTTTGCAAAACAAATAAAGTATTATTATTGAAATAACACGCTCGGAAAATCTGCGCTTTCTTACAATCAGTTTATCTTTTCACCAAATCTTCAGTATACAGTTCACGATAAACTCGGTAATTGTTCATCACCTTGAAAACATAATTTTTGGATTCGGCAAAACCGATTTCCGATGCGAAAATTCCCGCGTCCTTCGGTCTGCTTCTCGCAAGCCATCGCGCCGCGTTGTCTTCGCCGCCGTTATAGCTAGCTGCAATCGCTTCATAGAGACCGCCGAATTGATTTTTTAGTTCGGAAATATAAACGCTTCCGATGGCGATATTAACGCCCGGCTGGTATAGATTTTCAGCCGCGAGATTTGGAAATCCAGCCTGTTTGTTGTATTTCAGAGCCGTATCGAAAACAAGCTGCAAAAGCCCGCGAGCGGCGGACGAAGATTTTGCATCGGCGCGAAAGCTGCTTTCCTGTTTCATAATCGCCAG
>DATLXD010000300.1:0-12072 GCA_035575965.1 Pyrinomonadaceae bacterium
GCGTGTGATACGGATGAAGGCGAGATTTAATCACACTGTTGGACGGGTTTGGCTCGCAAAGGAGTTGACCCAAATTCAATGCCGACGCGTCAATCGCTTCTTGTTCACGCTTTTTCCAGCCTGAACATTATACACCGAACAGTTTGTTTGTATCACACCTGTACGACGCGCCCGCATCCGAAGGCAAGCCGTTTGCCTTCGCGCAACCTCAAGGAAGCGCAGAGCGTCTTTGGTTTTCAAAATTATACGCTGCTGTTTGAAATCCTTTTCAAGAAGCGTCGAACTAATTATTAACACCGGCGATGTTGATAATACATAATCAACTGGATGTTATCAATGGATTTTCTAAAGTGTCTCAAAAAACGGTCTTTTTTTACGCGCCCGCCGGTGCGAGTTTTTCCGCGACTTCCGGTATGCTTGCCGATGAAATTTCGTCGGCGTGTTCCTTCAAGAGCGAATCGTCAACCAGTTTTCGCTGTTCGAGTTCGTGAATCGCGTATGAGCCGGTCGCCGGTGAAGCTGAAGCCGTTCTGCCGACGTAGCGCAAACTCAAATCGCCTTTGATTTCACGAAGTCGCGGCTCGACAAATGTCCAGCCGCCCATATTTTGCGGCTCTTCCTGCGTCCAGAAAACTTGCGTCGCGTTTTCGTAAGACGCGAAAATTTCTTTTAATTTTCCGGCGGGGAAAGGATAAAATTGTTCGACGCGGACAATCGCCACGCGCAAATCTCTCGCGTTTTCACGCGCCGAATCCAAATCGTAAAAAACTTTGCCGCTGCATAAAACGATTCGTTTAACATCAGCTTTGTTGGTGATTGAAGCGTCGTCAATTACAGGTTTGAAACCGCCGTTTGTTAAATCTTTGATTGTCGAATTCGCAGATGGAAGTCGCAATAAACTCTTTGGAGTCATTACAATAAGCGGACGCGCGATTTTCTGTTTGGCTTGCCTGCGAAGCAGATGAAAATACTGCGCCGGAGTTGTCGGATAACAAACCTGCAAATTATTTTCCGCGCAAAGTTGCAAGTATCTTTCAAGTCTCGCGCTCGAATGTTCAGGACCTTGACCTTCGTAACCGTGCGGAAGCAGCATCACGAGTCGGCACTTTTGCTGCCATTTATCTTCTGAAGCCGCGATGTATTGGTCAATAATCACCTGCGCGCCGTTTGAAAAATCGCCGAATTGGGCTTCCCACATTACCAAAGAGTTTTCCGCAATAATCGAATAGCCGTATTCAAAACCGAGAACGCCTGTTTCGGAAAGCGAACTGTCGAAAACTTCAAATTTAGCGTCGGTTTTATCGTGCCGAAGCTCGGCAAGCGGACACCAAACCGCGCCGTTGTTCGTGTCATACATCAGCGCGTGGCGATGTGAAAAAGTTCCGCGTCCCGAATCCTGACCGCTCAAGCGAACGCTTTTGCCGTCCAAAACAATCGAGCCGAAAGAAATTGCTTCGGCAAATCCCCAATCCATCGGCACTTCGCCCGTTCCCATTTTCGAGCGGCGGGCAAGCTGTCCAACCATTTTCGGATTGACGTTGAAGTTTTCGGGAACAAGCGAGATTTTTTCCGCAACCGTTTGCAGAGTTTCTTTAGAAATCGCTGTTTCCAAGACGTTTGAACCGTCTTCGTCTTGAATTTGCGCGGGAAGTTTAGCGCGTTTCGGTTTTTCAGTGGCGATTTGCTTGGCGCGTTTCAAAATATCCTCGTATTTGGCAACAACCGTGTCGGTCATTGTTTTGAGGTCTTCTTCGGAGATAATGCCGCCGCGAATGAGTTTTTGCGCGTAGAGATGGCGCACGCCCGGATGCGCTTTGACGCGGGTATACATCAGCGGCTGCGTGTAGCTCGGCTCGTCGCCTTCGTTGTGTCCGAGACGACGAAAACCGACTAAATCGAGCGCGACATCTTTGTTGAATTTCTGACGATATTCAAGCGCGATTTTCACGACGCGACAGGCGGCTTCGGGGTCGTCGGCGTTGATATGGAAAATCGGAAGCTGCGTAATTTGCGCCGCGTCGGTTGAATAAATCGAACTGCGCGAGGCTTCCGGTGTCGTCGTAAAACCGATTTGATTGTTGATGACAATGTGAATCGTGCCGCCGGTGCGATAACCGCGCAGGCTTGCAAGTTGCAAAGTCTCCATCACGATTCCCTGTCCGGCAAAAGCCGCGTCGCCGTGCAGCAGAACGGGCAAAACCTTGTCATTGACGATTTCGCGCGTTTCGTCGCCCTCTTCAATCAATTCGTCTTGTCTGGCTCGCGCCATTCCTTCGACAACGGGGTCAACAAATTCCAAATGTGACGGATTTGACGAAAGATTAATTTCGACATCGTTGCCGTTTTTCGTTTTCCGCCGTCCGATTGCGCCCTGGTGATATTTCACATCGCCTTCGTCAGCGGGAAAACTCGGATGCGACGTGCCTTCAAAAACGGTAAAAATCCGCTCCGCCATATCGCCTTTTTCCGCGTCGCCGACAATGTTCGACAAAACATTCAGCCGCCCGCGATGCGCCATTCCCATAAAAACTTCTTCCACGCCGCGCTCCGAAGCATTTTCAATCAATTGGTCGAGCAGCGGAATGACCGTTTCCGTGCCTTCGAGCGAAAAGCGTTTTTGTCCGAGATATTTTTTGTGCAGAAATTGTTCAAATTGTTCGGCTTCGATAAGTTTTTCGAGCAGTTCCTTCTGCGTTTCCAGCTGAAGCGGCTCTGCATCGACGAATTGCTGGCGAATGCGCTCGCGTATCCATGTTTTTTCTTCTTTGCTTTGAATATGACGATATTCGATGCCGACTTTTCCGCAATAAGCACGCTGCAAAACCCAAAGAATTTCTCTTAAGGTAGAAATTTCCTTGCCGTGCAAACCGCCCGTAATAAACTCGCGGTCTAAATCCCAAATCGTCAAATTGAAATTTTCTAAATCTAAGTCACCCGCCTGATGTGAAGTCATATTGAGCGGGTCAATATCGGCAAGCAGATGACCGCGAATGCGATACGCATTGATAAGTTCCAAAACCTTTGCCTGTTTTTCGGTTTGCTGGCGGAAATGGTCGCCGCCGAAAAGCGACGGATTGTAATCTTCAGCCCAGCGCAGCGGCGGATAATTTATTTCCAAATCGCGGAAAATTTCATTGTAGAATTCGTGCTGCCCGATTAAAAATTGATGAATTTTTGCTAAGAACAAACCGCTTTCCGCACCTTGAATGACTCGATGGTCGTAAGTCGAGGTCAGGGTAACAATTTTGCTGATGCCGAGTTGCGAAAGCGCGGCGGCGGTCATCGCTTGATATTCGGCGGGATATTCGATTGCACCGGTCGCAACTATCGCACTTTGACCGGACATTAAACGCGGATTCGATGAAACCGTGCCGAGCGTTCCCGGATTGGTCAGTGAAATCGTCGTGCCTTGAAAATCTTCAATCGTTAATTTTCCTTCACGCGCCTTTTTGACGGTTTCGTTGTAAGCGGCGAAAAATTCGGCGAAATTCATCCGGTTTGAATTTTTTATATTCGGCACGAGCAAGTTACGCGAGCCGTCTTTTTTCTCAATATCAATCGCAATGCCGAGATTAATGCTGGCGTTTTCAAGACGCGACGGTGCGTTATTAACCAAACCGTAACCGTTATTTAATTGCGGGTAAGTTTCGAGTGCTTTGACAATCGCCCACGCAATCAGATGTGTGAAGGAAACTTTGCCGCGTCCGGCGGTTTGCAAGTGTTCGTTGATAATCCGCCGGTTTTCTTCTAAAACTTTAACGGGAATGCTGCGCACGCTGGTCGCCGTCGGAACAGTCAGGCTTTGTTCCATATTTTCGACAATCTTTTTCGACGCGCCGACGAGCGGTTTTGCCTGAGTTTCCGTGCTAACCGCAATCGGCTGTTGTGTTTTCGCAGGTGCAGGCGTTGCGGATTTATTTTCAATAACCGCTGCCGCACTTGTTTTTTTATTGGAAGCTGAAACATCCGCGGTTTGCGCTTCGGTCGTGGAAGTTTGTCCGCCGTTGCTTTGTTGCGCCGACGAATTTCCGTCGAGCAATTCGTTGAAATATGTGCGCCAAGACTCGTCAACCAGATTCGGGTCTGATTTATACCGATTCAATAAACCTTCGACGTAGCTGGCGTTTGCGCCGAAATTTTCGGTGATGTGTTCGGATACGTTGGCTGTTTTTTCGCTCACTTTATTTATACCTCTCGGATTTTCGCGGAAACTAAAAGATGATTTTAGCGCAAAAAGGGCGAAAGTATAAGTGAGCAGTAAGCAATTAGCAGCTTTTTCGCATTGTGAGCTTTGCAGTTAACTGCACTTTTGAAAGTTTCATTTCAACACCGAAAATTGGTAGTAAATCAAAAGTAAGGCTGAAAGAAATATCGCCGCAGAGGATTCGCCGGGTTGCGTTGAGATTTTCCGCGTCTCTCCGCGTTATCTATGCGTCTCTGTGGTTAAACCATTACTCTTAGTTCATTACCCGAAAATCTTCTGCTTACTGCTCACCGCTCACTGCTCACTATCTCGCAGCAGATTTTTATTTTTCGATTTACCTAGACTGGCACAACGCTGAAACGGGAATGATTGTATTGATTTTTTCTGTAAATGACGCGGGAACTTTAAAATGTTTTTCCTGCAAAGTTTTAATCAGTAATTTGATGTCTCCGACAAAAGGATTTTTAAAGTTTTCATTTGTAAAAATTTCTTCGCTCCTTATGAATATCAACCGCAGATAAAAAAGATAAAATCTGTGTTTATCTTTTTTATCTGCGGTTATCTGTGTCTATCTGTGGTTTCAAAAATTGTTTAAGAAATAGAAGCGTGAGTTTTTTCGCTTGGTGGCTCGGAATTTTCAGCCGGATTTTTTTCCAAATCGTGCTTGATGGCATCAAGAATTCCGTTGATAAACTGCGTTGCTTCAAAGGTGGAAAAACGGCGTGCGATTTCTAAGGCTTCGTTGATAATAACGGTGTGCGGCGTGTCCGAGAAGAGAAATTCATAAACCGCCAGACGCAATACATTGCGGTCGACAATCGCCATTCGCTCAATGCGCCAATGTTCAGCACGGGTGCGGATTTTCGCGTCAATCGCATCAATCTCGCGCAGAGTTTCGATTGACAATCTATCGGCAAACTCGCGCGTTTCCTCGTCTAGAGATTGTTCGCCGAGTTCCGCCCAGTAATTGCGCGTCAAAACACTATCCCGCGTTTTGGCAACGTCCGCTGCAAATAACATCTGCAAAGCGCATTCCCGCGCTTTACGCCGTGTTCCCATAATACTTCTTCAATTTTCAAACGACGTGCGGAAAAACTTTCTCTTTACCGAGATTTTCACCGCCGTCCATTATTTTATACAAATTAACGAGTTCAACCGCCGAAATCGCCGCTTCAAATCCTTTGTTTCCAGCTTTTACACCGGCGCGGTTGATTGCCTGTTCGAGCGTGTCCGCCGTGACGACGCCGAATAAAACCGGAACACCCGTCTGCATTGCCGCCTGCGAAACGCCTTTTGCCGCTTCGCCCGCCACATAATCGAAATGCGGTGTTTCACCGCGAATCACCATTCCGATGCAGATAAGCGCGTCAAATTTGCCGCTCTGCGCGACTTTCATCGCCGTCAGCGGCAATTCGAGCGAACCCGGAACTTTGAAAATCTCGACCATATTTTCATCCGCGCCGAGTCTTTCGAGCGCGTCGAGCGCACCTTCGGTTAATTTAGACGTCAAAAAATCATTCCAACGCGCGACGACAATCGCAAAGCGAAATCCGGCGGCGGCTAGTAGTCCTTGATGAACTTTTGGTTGCAAAATCTTCTCCTCGAACGGGCAAAAATGCCACTCTCAGTATAGACGCGGTGAAACAAGGTTGACAAGTAAAAAATACAAATAGCATTTTGTTTATTTTTATTTGTAAGTTCTAAAATAATTTTTGGAAAAATCGGCGATGAAAGATTTATAAACATCAAAACTTGTCGTTAAAAATTAAGTAACAAAAAGGTCGCGCAAAATGGCGACCTTTTCCACATCAAAACCTGGCTTGCCTTTTTTACTTTGCATACATTGCCACGGTTTTCGGAAATCTCTGTAAGTTCTTCGGCGCACTTGTCCACGGAGTCATATCGTTAATCAAAAGTTCCATCGCCGATTTTTTGTAGATAGCCTGGTTCAAATCGGATGGTTTGATTACCGCGCCTTTGATTGAAACGCCTGCAAACGCGCCTTGGCTGCGCGAATAAGTCAGAATTCTTGCATCTAAAGTCGCATTCGTCGAAGCGGCGACCGTTCGTCCGACCGGACCTGCGGCAACGCTTGCTTCCCCGCCAAACTCAAATTTATCTTCAAGCAAACCCTTTAATCCGTCGTCGTTCAATACAACCAACACATAATCTATTTTTTCGGCACCAATTTGGAAGCCGACGCTTCCGCCGCCTAAGTTCAAAAATGCCGGTGCGCTCCAGCCTGTTGCTGTTCTCGTAACAGCCACACCTTCACCGCCGCGACCGCCGATAATAAATGCCGCCTTTAAAACGCCGGGGAAAACTATGACTGCTTTTGCCTTGTCTAAAATTTCCTTCGGTATCGCTTTGTCGTCAATTCCCATAACTTCCTGCATCACCTTGGATGCACGGTTGACGCGCTTTTCAGCTTCCTTCAAATCCTTTTTACTCTGTGCAAAAATGCTGGAATCAAAAGAAATAAACGCTAATAATGCGACTGCTAAAATAAAAAATCTTGTCGATTTCATTTGGTTAAACCTCCTTTGTGAATTATTCTTTATTAATTAACATCTTCAATTAGCGTGCCACAACAAATATAAAGGATTTATGAGACTTTCTCATTTTAATCGTATTACTCCGACACATAATTTCAAAGAAAATGTGTGTTGAACGATTACATACGAAAATTTTTCAGTTGTCCTCATCGCTTTCATCCTCTTCGGGATTATAAATTTCGTAACCGTAAGCGTCGTCATAATAATAACTTTTTTCTTGCTGGTTTCGACTCCAAGTGTCTTTCACAACTGTTTCGCACGGTTCGGCGGGCAATTCGTCGACTTGCTTTTCCGCAGCCTTTTGAAAATCTTTGTTTCGTTTCGTCTTTTCGGGCATAATTCATTTATAATCGCCTGAAGCCTTTTCAGGCAAATCATTTGAGGAAAAAATGAAGACCAAAAAATATCTTCTAACATTCGGACTCGTTGCCTCTTCGATTGTTTCGACATATTTCGTCACGGTTTCCACAACCGCGCAGCAGGCGATTTGAATTTATTTGAAAAGCGTCTAAAATGAAAAGGATTTTCACCGCACAGGACGCAGAGGACGCAGAGAAATTAAATTTTATCCTGTAAATCCTGTCTATCGTGTTTGAAATTCTCTCAAAAAACTATGCGAATTCTAATTACCGGCGGTGCGGGCTTTATCGGCTCGTATCTTTGCGAAAGACTTTTGGGCGACGGCAACGATGTCATTTGCCTTGACAATTTTTTTACCGGCACGCGCCAAAATGTTCTGCATCTGCTTGATAATCCTCGTTTTGAACTCATCCGGCACGACGTAACCGAGCCGATTTTGCTGGAAGTCGACCAGATTTATAATATGGCGTGTCCGGCTTCGCCGGTTCACTACCAATTTAATCCGGTCAAAACGGTGAAAACCAGCGTGATGGGCGCGATAAATATGCTCGGAATGGCAAAGCGGGTCAGAGCGCGGATTTTGCAGGCTTCGACATCCGAAATCTACGGCGACCCGCTCGTTCACCCACAGACCGAAGATTATTGGGGAAACGTCAACTGCATCGGCACGCGCTCGTGTTACGATGAAGGCAAGCGCGTGGCGGAAACTCTGTTTATGGATTATCACCGCCAGAATAATGTCGACACGCGCATCGTCCGTATTTTTAACACTTACGGTCCGAAAATGATGGAACATGACGGGCGCGTGGTTTCAAATTTTATCGTTCAGGCGTTGCGCGGCGAGGAGTTGACTATCTACGGCACGGGCGAACAAACTCGTTCTTTTTGTTATGTCGACGATTTGGTCGAAGGCTTGATTCGATTGATGAACACGGAAGATGAAACGATTCATTCGCCGGTCAACATCGGAAATCCGGGCGAATTTACGATGAACGAATTGGCTCAGGAAGTTTCTAAAGCAATCGGTAAAGACATAAAAATTAAATACTTGCCGTTACCGCAGGACGACCCGAGACAACGACAGCCGAATATCGAACGCGCTCAAAAACTTTTCAACTGGTCGCCGACCGTTCCGCTTGCCGAAGGTTTGCAGAAAACAGTCGCATACTTTGCGGAAAGAATTGAAAAACAGGAAAATGTTTTATCTACACAAATGTAGGAAAAAATTATGAGCCTTGAAAGCAGAGTCGGAAAAATCGAAGATGTGATTAGCCTAATGAAAGATTTGCTTGTGAGCCACGACGAAAGGCTTGAAGATTATTTCAACGCATTGAATCGTGAACGACAAGAGCGCGATGAATCTCGCAAGGATTTTGACTTTAAATTAAACGCTTTGATTGACTCGCAGATTAAAACCGAAGCGGAAATCATTGAAATTAAAGAATCAATTATAGAATTAAGACAAATATCAGGCTCGGCTTTAGAAAGAATCGAAAGATTGGAGAGTTCAAACAATCGTTGAAACTAATCTAAATTTACAAGGAAATATTATTTAATGAAAATTTTAATCACAGGCGGCGCAGGCTTTGTTGGTTCGCATCTTGCCGACAAACTTTTCGGTGAAGGACACGAAATCACAGTAATTGACGACCTTTCGACCGGACGCTATCAGAATGTCGCGCATTTGGAAGGCAAAGAAAACTTTCGCCTGATTATCGATACGGTTCTCAACGAGAAATTGATGGAAGAACTGATTCGTGAAACCGACCGCGTTTTTCATATGGCAAGCGCGGTCGGTGTGAAATTGATTATGGAACATCCGGTCAAAACGATTGAAACGATTTTTCGCGGAACGGATGTCGTGCTGGCGTTTTGCTCGCGTTACCGAAAGCGCGTTCTTATTCCTTCGACCAGCGAAGTCTACGGCAAAGGCGCGTCCATTCCGTTCAGAGAAGAAGACGATTTGCTGACCGGTTCGACCGACAAACATCGCTGGGCTTACGCCTGCGCGAAAACGCTGGACGAATTTCTCGCGCTCGCGCACTGGAAGGAAACGCGCCTGCCGGTCGTCGTTGTCAGGCTTTTCAACACAGTCGGACCGCGCCAGACCGGACAATACGGAATGGTTGTTCCGAACTTCGTTAAATCAGCGATTAGAAACGAACCGCTCGTTGTTCACGGCAACGGCACGCAATCGCGCTGTTTCGGTCACGTTTTGGATGTGGTTGAAGGTTTAACGAAAATAATCGAAACGCCAGAATGTTTCGGACAAGTCGTCAATCTCGGAAACGCCGAAGAAGTTTCAATTAAAGGTCTTGCCGAAAAATCTATCGAGATGACCGGAAGCACGAGCGAGATTCGCTATATTCCGTATGAGGAAGCCTACGGCGAAGGCTTTGAAGATATGCAGAGGCGCGTTCCCAGTCTGGAAAAAGCCAAACGACTAATCGGCTATCAGCCAACCCGAACGCTCGAAGACATCATCAATGACGTAGCGGAACAATTTCGTGAAGAACTAAAATCGGAAACCGCGAATGCGTGAAGAAAGGATGAAGTTTAGCAATTTATATTCTTCATCTTTCTTAAAATTTCTTTGGTGAATTTCGATTAAAATTATGAAGTTTGTGAAAATTTCAATCCTTTTTATTTTGATTTCAGCTTTCTCAAGTGCTATTGCCTTTTCGCAAGATACAGGCGGCATAAAAGGCAAAGTCCGCACGACGCGCGGCAACGCTATCTCCGGTGTAACCATAACCGCCAGACAAAACGGTGAAGATGTAAAATCCGTCGCTTCCGACGGCGGCGGCAAATTTGTTTTGGAGAATCTCAAAACAGGAATTTACAACATCGTTTTTACCAAAAACGGTTACAGTTCGGGCTTAAAATATGATGTCGAAGTCAGAAAAGGCAAGGTCGGCGATTTAGGCGACAGGTTGATTTTAACCGTTGACCAAGGCACGCAGGTTATCATCAAAGGCAGCGTTTTTAGTGAGGACGGCAGAAGTGTCTCAGGTGCTGAGGTCAAAATCGAACGCATTTCAGAAAACGGCTCAGCCAAAAAAATCGGAAGTATCTATACGAATGTAAGCGGCGAATTTACTTTTCGGCAGCCGGAAAGCGCGGCAAAATTTCGCGTTACGGCATCGGCAAAAGGCGCGTCGGCAAGCAAGGAAGTTGAAGTAAGCAGCGCGGCAATTTACCGGCTGGCAATTACTTTGAAAGTAAGCAGTGAGCGGTAAGCGGTGAGCAGAGATTTTGAAGTTGGCTTAATAAACGCGGTAATGAATTAACTTTTCCTGCTTACTGCTCACTAATTTACCGTTTCCGAGATTTCATCCGCCGTCTGCATTCCCGCCATAGTTCCCGCATCGGTCACAATCAGCGGAAGTTCTTCCAGCAAAACCGTGTTTGCAAGCGTTTGTATCCAATACGTTCCCGCCGTTTGAAAAACGACATTGACAAAAAAACTGACATTATCGCTGAAACCGCCTTCGGCGAGTTCGATGTGCGTCGGCTGCGAGGTAACGATTGTCGTGTGTTTGTCGGGTGAAACGATTCGCACTTCGGTTTGATGAACACCTGCGCCGCGCCAATGATTGACGACGGCAAACTTTATCAGCGAAACTGGCAGTCTTTCAACCATTATATTTTGAAAAACGCCCATCATCGAGATTTTATTGCCCATCTCAAGGCGCACGTCGTCGCACAAGAGAGTGTAGATAAGTTGTAAATTTCCGTTTGTCATTTTGTTAAAAGAATAGAACGAGGGCGAACATTGATTCGGCAAATCAGCGCAGATTTTTCTTCTAGAATGCTAACTCTTGAAACAGAATACTGAGTGTTAAAGATTATTTGGATTTTTCTTAATAAATCTTGATAACCCAAATCAGCCGGCATTCCATTTCTATCAGAATCGCCCGCGAAAATTCGCTGAATCTATATTTTCCTGCGTTCTATTCTTTGTTCTTCATTAAACTACCAATAAGAAATAATTTTCACATTTCTTTTTACGCCGCGCCGTTTTTCTTAAACCATTCGAGCATTTTTTTCCAGGCGTCTTCGGCAGATTCCTTGTTGTAACTCGGACGATAATCGGCGAGAAAACCGTGTTTGGCATCGGGAAAGACGTCGATTTCCGATTTTGATTTTCCCTTTTTCAATTCGTCCTGCATCTGCTGAACCGAATCGAGCGGAATGCCTTCATCGAGCCCCCCGTAAAGTCCAAGCACGGGAACTCGCAAATCTTTCGCCACGTCAAGCGGCATTGTCGGTTGAAGCGGATTTTTCGGGCGGCTCGCCGATGCAACCACTCCGCCATACCAAGCCGCGCCCGCGTCCAGATTTTTGTTGTGCGCAGCGTAAAGCCAGACGATTCTTCCGCCCCAGCAAAATCCCGTAATCGAAAGTTTTTTCGTGTTGCCGTTATTTTTCTTGGCGTAGGCAACCGTAGCGTCTAAATCCGGCATCACCTGCGCGTCGGGAGTTTTCGCCACTACATTTGCGATAATATCCCGAACTTCTTTCATTTGCGTAACGTCGCCCTGCCGTGCATAGAGCGACGGCGCAATCGCCATATAACCTAATTTAGCGAAGCGGCGGCAAATATCTTGAATCCATTCGTGAACGCCGAAAATTTCGTGAACGACCAGGACGACCGGAAAATTTTTATTCTTCGCCTCCGGCATTGCACGATACGCCGGAATCTCGCCGTCCGCGACGGGAATTTTCACTTCGCCTGCAATTAAACCGTTCGCGTCGGTTATAATGCGCGTTTGCGCTTGAATCGGCTCGACGGCAAATGAAAAAGTTCCGGCTAAAATAGACGTAACAAAAAACTCGCGCCTGTCCCAAGTCGGCGTGGACGGAACTAAACTGCTGATGTCTTCTTTCATTTTTTCTCCGTTTTGTTTGATATTAAAATTTTGGCTTTTAATTTGACGTTGGTCAAGAGTA
>DATLXD010000301.1:0-1544 GCA_035575965.1 Pyrinomonadaceae bacterium
ACGTTTCGTCACGAAACCAGACCCTGGGAACTTGACCAGACGATTTCGACTGACACTTATTCCTCAGACGGAATGCAATTGAGCATCGGTTCACGCGGCGGGCGAGTTCATCGAATCGCCGCCCGCGACCGCTATGTCGACGGTTTGAACGGCGAATTTCTTGATGTCAAAGCTAGATTCGGACACGAATTTATCAACCACGCCGACCGCATCAAAACGCCTTTGATTCGCTACACGAAAGGCGGAAAATTGATTCCCGCGACTTGGGATGACGCGATTCAGTTTGTCTCCAACAAGTTTAAGGAAAACGGAAACAGCGTTGGCGTTATTGCTTCGGCGAGATTAACGAACGAATCTATTTTCACTTTGAAAAGATTTGCGGCAGAAGTTTCAGGAACCGAGTATTTTGCGGTTTCGGATGCTTACGATTTAGCTCCGTTTTTTGATAATTTGAGCGTTCCTTTAGCGACGCACAAAGAAATCCGCCGCGCCAAAACAATTTTGTTAATTGGCGGCGAACCCGAAGAAGAACAGACGTTTACGGCGAAACAGATTCGTCAAGCGGTCAGAAACGACGGCGCGAAACTGATAATCGTTCACGACACGCCGATTCGTTTAACCAAACAGGCAAGCCAATTTATCCACGTCAATCCGAAATCACTCGACGCTTTTGCGCTGGCTTTTGCAGACAAAGCGGACAAAACGATTTTGAAAAAAATCGGCGCGGCGCAAAGCGAGATTGACGATTTGCTCAAGACAATCGGCGAATCGGAAGGCGATTTTATATTGATGTTCGGCAGGGATTTGTCGGCTGAGGCACAGGCGATTTTAGCGAATGCGGCGGGAAGTTTCGCTTCTGAAAATCGCCGTGTTCTGCTTCATCCGCTTCCGCTTTACAACAATTCCGTTGGCGCAAACGATATGACGGCGGACAAAAAATCTTTGGCAGAGGTTTTGATAAATTCTAAAGCACTTCTTATCGGCGGAAGCCTGTCGAAACCGCCTGCTTTGACAGATGGTTATTTGCGAAACAAGGATTTCATCGTCGTTCAGGAAATGTTTGAAACCGCGACGACCGAATTTGCCGATGTTGTTTTGCCCGCCGCTTCTTTTGCCGAAGTTGACGGAACTTATACCAATAATACGGGCTTCGTCCAGCGAGTTCGCCAAGCCATCGAGCCGATTCATCAAGCAAAAGCCGATTGGGTGATAACCTCGATGATTGCCAAAGAAATGGGCGTTGATTTCGGCTACAATTTTTCCGCTTCGGCAGTTTTCAAAGCAATCGCCGATTCAGTTCCGGCATATGAAGGTTTGCGCTACCCGCATCTGAAAGACGAATCAAAACCCGCGCAGGTCAAACACGCAGTCGCCGAGAAAAAAGATTTGACAAAGGAAAAAGACGGATTGAGGCGGCTGATCGAAGCAATGCCCGAAAACCCGGAGAAAATTGTCGAAACTCCGAAAGTCGGACACAAACTGCATCGTTTGACGACGCTGACCGAAAAGACGGCGCAATTTCATCTGCTGGCGCACGGCAATCC
>DATLXD010000302.1:0-2896 GCA_035575965.1 Pyrinomonadaceae bacterium
GATATTTCCGATTGAAAGCCGTAAGGTAAATTTGCCGTTTAATTTCGTGTGTGAAATGTAGGCTTTGCCTGTAGCGTTTGTATCGTTCATCAATTTTTCATTCAATGTGTCCAAATCTTTTATATCCTTTGGACAAGCGCGGAAACAAACCAGTGCAAACGGAATGGGCGCGAGCAATTCCCAGTCGTCGTTTTCTTCAATCCAGGACGCAAGCAGTTTGGCAAGCCTGCAATGTTCGCGGATTCTTTCAATCAAACCGTTTTGCCCGAAATAACGAATCACGAACCAAAGTTTCAGCGAGCGAAATCGTCTTCCGAGTTGAATGCCGTAATCCATTTGATTCGTTACGGTTTCGTTGGTTTTGAGATATTCTGGCACGAGCGAAAAAGCGCGTTTTAATAAATCCAAATGGCGACAATACAAAACGGACAAATCAAACGGCGTGAACAGCCACTTGTGCGGATTCGTAACGACCGAATCGGCGCGTTCACAGCCTTTTAAACACAATTGCAATTCTGGGACAATCGCTGCGCTTCCCGCATACGCCGCGTCGACGTGCAGCCACATCGCGTTTTCTTCACAAACCGGAGCGATTTCTTCAATCGGGTCAATGCTCGTCGTCGAAGTCGTGCCGACGGTTGCGACGACGCAAAACGGAATAAATCCGGCGCGTTTGTCTTCTTCAATCGCTTCACACAATTTGTCGGGGCGCATCCGAAACTGCTCGTCCGATTCGATTTTCCGCAAGCCTTTTTGACCTAACCCTAATAAAAGCACGGCTTTTTCAACCGACGAATGCGCTTGCTCGGAAGTATAAACTCGCAGAAGCGGCAAATCCGCGCGTCCGCTCATTCCGTCTTCTCGAACTTTCAAATCCAAGCCTTCACGCGCCGCGGCGATTGCGTGCAAGGTTGAAACCGAAGCCGTGTCGTAAATAATTCCTTTGAAACCTGCGTCCAAATTCATCATTTGCCGCAGCCAATCAAGGACGACTTCTTCAAGTTCGGTTGACGCGGGCGCGGTGCGCCAGAGCATTGCTTTCATATCGAAAGCCGCGCTCAAAAGTTCGCCAAAAATTCCCGCTGCGCTCGTCGAAGTCGAAAAAAGTCCGTGAAAATTCGGATGGTTCCAATTGGTGACGGCAGGCAAAATCAATTTATCAACATCGGCGAAAATATCTGCAAAATCTTCACCTTTTTCGGGCGCGGACTTCGGCAGATTGTCTTTCAACCAATTCGGCTCGACTTGTGAAAGCACCGGAAGCTGTTCGATATTCTGAAAATAATCGGCTATCCAATCAATAATCTCGTGTCCGACGCGGCGAAAATCTTCCGCGCTCATATCGCCCGACGCAGGCGCGAATGTTTCTTTTAACTCTGACTTTTCGTAATTTTTCATAGCAGATTTTTACCAACGATTTTAACGCAAAGACGCGAAGGCGCAAGGACGCAAAGATTTAAAAAATAAAGCTAATTGTTTTTCCTTTTGTTTTTCCTTTGTGCCTTCGCGTTTTTACGTCTTTGCATTAAAAAACGTCGTTTCAGTCCTATTTAGCAAATATAAACTCGACACGCCATTTGAAATAGGTATAATTCCGTTTGTATATTTATTTTAAGTTACAAAATTTCCGAATCTAAACAATTTAATTTTGAATTGTCAGGCAAATTTCCAGTATGAAATTTGTCATTGTGAAATTTGTAATCAACTATTTGTGAGGCAAAATATGAAAAATATCTTTCTGGCTTTCAGCATTATTTTTTCGATAGTCTTTTCGTCCGCGTGCGTGGACAAAGGCGCGAACAGCACAACGACGACCGGCGGCGGCGACGGCAGCGGCGATATTAAAGTCGGCGTTTACGGCGATACGAGCGGCGCAACTTCGAGTTTCGGTCAATCGACCAAAAACGGCATTCAGTTAGCTTTTGAGGAAATCAATGCGGCTGGCGGCGTTAATGGAAGGAAACTTATAATGATATTTGAAGACGACCAGGGCAGACCCGAACAAGCCAAAACGGTTGTTTCCAAACTTATCAATCAAGACAAAGTTCAAGCCTTGTTGGGCGAAGTCGCTTCGACCAACAGTTTAGCCGCCGCGCCCGTCGCGCAGGACGCAAAAATTCCGATGATTACGCCGTCTTCGACCAACCCGAAAGTTACCGAAGTCGGCGATTATATTTCGCGCGTCTGTTTTATTGACCCGTTTCAAGGTTCGGTGATGGCGAGATTTGCGGCAAACACTCTCAAAGCCAAAACAGCCGCCATTATCGGCGATGTCAACTCCGATTACAGCAAAGGTTTGACCGATGTGTTTGAAAGGGAATTTACAAAGCTCGGCGGACAAGTCGTCGCTAAAGAGGCTTACACTCAAACCGACCCGGATTTTAAAGGACAATTAACCAAAATCCGCAATCTCAAACCCGACGTGATTTATATTCCGGGCTATTACGGGCAAGTCGGAATTATCGCCAAACAAGCCCGCGAACTCGATATGAATATGCCGCTTCTCGGCGGCGACGGCTGGGATTCGCCCGACCTTTGGAAACTCGGCGGCGAGGCTTTGAAAAACTCATACATTTCCAATCATTATTCGGCGGACAATCCCGCGCCGGAAATTCAAAATTTCGTCAAAGCCTATCAAGCAAAATTCAGTGTCGCGCCCGATTCGTTAGCGGCTTTGGCGTATGACGCGGCAAAGGTTTTGGCTGATGCAATAAGGCGTGCAGGCGGCACGGACAGCGCGAAATTAAAAGATGCAATCAACGCGACGAAAGATTTCAAAGGCGTAACGGGAAGCATCACGCTCGACGCAAACCGCAACGCGGTCAAACCTGCCGTAGTTTTAGAGCTAAACCCGGCGGAGAATAAATTCACTTTCAAGGAAACGATTTATCCCGAA
>DATLXD010000303.1:0-2554 GCA_035575965.1 Pyrinomonadaceae bacterium
CGCCGCCACCGACAAACCGACCGAGCCGTCAACCCGCGCAATTTCTTCGATAATCGTCGCATATTCAACATAACCCATTCCCGCGCCGCCGTATTGTTCAGGGAAAATCACGCCCAAAAGTCCCAATTCGGCAAGTTTCGGACGCAGTTCAATCGGAAAATGCTGCGTTTCATCCCATTCCATCACGTTTGGCAAAATCTCGCTTTCGGCAAACTCGCGCACGCTCATCTTTATCTGCTGCTGTTCTTCATTTAATTGAAAATTCATAGTTTTATAGAAAATTTTATTAAATTCTTGAAATAATATTATTGAATAATTATACGCTTTTGACGCATATGTTTGCCAATTGAATAGTTTTATTGCCGTCGAAATTTTAATTCCGATTTTACAATTAATGCCGCGCGGCAAACATTTCCGTCGTATAATCTTTGCGGGTGAAAATTGTTAAGCGATTATTGAAATACTTATTGGCGATTGGTTTTGTGCTGGCGGGAATCAATCATTTTATCAACGCCGATTTTTATTTGAAGATGATGCCTTCATATTTACCCGCGCATCTTTTTTTAGTTTATTTGAGCGGAGTTTTTGAAATCGCGTTGGGCGTTTTGCTTTTGATACCGAAATTCACGCGGTTTGCGGCTTGGGGATTGATTGCGCTGCTCGTTGCCGTGTTTCCGGCAAATGTTTTTATGGCGATGAACGCGGAAATTTTTTCGGAATTCAGCCCGACTGCTTTGTATCTCAGATTGCCTCTGCAAATTGTTTTAACTGCTTGGGCATTTTGGTTCACGCGCTCGAATAATAAATAATAAAAACTATGGATTGGCAAAAAAATATTGTCGAAACAGACGAGGAAATAAAAAATCTGTTGACAAACACAAAACGCATCGCCGTTCTCGGCATTAAAACTGAAGCGCAATCGTTTCAGCCCGCGTTTTACGTTCCGCAATATATGGCAAGCGCGGGTTTTGAAATCATTCCCGTTCCGGTTTATTACCCGGAAGCAACCGAAATTCTCGGTAAAAAAGTTTATCGAAGTTTGGCTGAAATTCCCTTTGACATTGACCTTGTAAATGTTTTCAGGCGTTCGGCTGATGTTGCCAAACACACAGAAGATATTTTGGCGAAAAAACCGAAAGCCGTCTGGCTGCAATCGGGAATCCGCAACGACGTGGTTGCCGAAACGCTTGCTAAAGCAGGAATTAAAGTTGTGCAGGATTTGTGTCTGATGGTCGAGCATCGCGCTTTAATTATGAATGTCTAAAGTGTTTTCAAGGGTTTTCGATAATTTTCATCTGGTCGGCTGTCTACTCATATAAATCATAAACCGGATTAGCAATCTGCGCGTCGATATTCAAAACAGTAACCATATACATCGCCAGCAGCCGGTTGTCAGAAAACCGGTCAAGCCTGATGTGCAGCCACAGGAAATCGGCGGCATTTCATCGCGTCGTTCGGAAATGAATCTTTACGGCAGCCAGCAGAAGAACCGTCTGGAACGCTTTTAACTTTCGTATTTTTCCTTCAAAAGCAGGAAACTTTTCTGAAAATTTACCGATAATAGAAACAAATGAGTGAAGAAATTGAAATTATAGATTCGACAAATATGGAAATTCTCAGCGAGTTTCCGGTCGAATATGATGAAGATGAACTTAAATCGCCGAGTTCAACAAATATCAAAAATTACTTTATCAAAGCTTCCGACCGCTGGATTGTTTTCACCGCCAATTCCAAAGGTTCAGACGAAGCGGTCGGAGACGTCGCTTTTGAACGCAGCAGTTTCAAACAGTTGAGTCAGGAATTGGAAGCGGTTTTAGCGGGAAAACTTTATGAAGAAAAGTTGGACGCACTGATATTTGAAAACGGACGAGACAAGATGATTATCAGCGCGACCAGAAATTTGCCGCTTAATCAATTTGCCTGGGTTAACAGAGTGAATGTTTCTAATTTGCGGGAGATAGAACTAGACGAAATTGAATACGGCAGTCTTAGTTTGCCCGTCGAAGCGGCTCGAAAACTACATCGGGAAATGCAGCGATTAATTAGCAAAGGAAAAATATAAATCAGGAGAAATATTATGGCACCGAAAGTTGAACCGAACCGAATAAATCAACCGCACCGTCACGATAATCCGCCGCATAGAAACATTGTCAAACCGCCGGTCTCCAAACCGCCGGTGAATGATGTAGGTGCCACAAACCGTTCGGAATTAAAGACTTACGGCAACCAACAGAGAGAGCGCATCGAGAGGCTTTACGGCGCGGGCGCGGCGGTTTTATAAATAAAGCGGCAAACTTTTTTTTCAAAATTTGCCGACGATTAATTTGTCCGACTAAAAATTTAATTAAAGAATTTGGTAAACGTCTGAAATTATGTGAATCGATATTTCAATCACGTTCAACTAAAACTGCTGATTTATAAAATAATGGGAAACTTTTTCAAAAAATTGCCGATAATATAAATAGATGAATGAAGAACCTGAAATTATTGATTCGAGCAAAATGGAAGTTTTAAGTGAACTTCTGCTTGAATACGAAAATGATGAAGAAATAAC
>DATLXD010000304.1:0-8459 GCA_035575965.1 Pyrinomonadaceae bacterium
CAAAGAAATTTAATTGTTTCTTTGTTGCTCTGATAAATTACAAAAACTTAAAATTATGTCGAGTTCAGGCGAAAAAACCGAGCAGCCGAGTGATAAGCGGTTAAAGGATGCCCGAAAAAAAGGGCAAGTCGCAAAAAGTCAGGATTTATCTTCAGCCGTTTTACTAATCGCGGCGGTCGGAATTATTTGGCTCATCGGCGGTTTTATCGGCGGAATTTTGCAGGCATCGGTGAAGGAACAAATCGAATTTGCCGCGACTTTCAAAGGCGATTTGACAAGCGAAATCGCTTTCGGTGCGCTGTGGCGCGGGATGACCGCGATGTTTTGGGTTTTGTCGCCGCTGTTCGTCGTCGTCACGGTTTTCGCTCTTCTGAGCAATTATCTGCAAATCGGCTCGATTTTTTCGTTTGAATCAATCTCTCCTAAATTTTCAAAACTCAATCCGGCGGAAGGCTTCAAACAAAAATTTCTCAAAGCGAAAACGTATATCGAACTCGGCAAAACGATTTTTAAGATAATCGTGACAGCGGTGGTCGCCGGTTATGTATTGTGGGGCGCGCGCGAAGATGTCGTTCGACTTATAGAAAAACCGCCGGATGTCGTCGCATTTTATACATTCGGTTTGATTCTGGAAATCGGCTTAAAAATCGGTCTGGTATTTTTGATCATCGGCGGCGCGGATTTTTTTCTGCAAAGAATTCTGCATCGTCGTGAACTAAAAATGACCAAACACGAAGTTAAAGAGGAATAT
Organism: Pyrinomonadaceae bacterium; assembly: GCA_035575965.1. GTDB lineage: Bacteria > Acidobacteriota > Blastocatellia > Pyrinomonadales > Pyrinomonadaceae. The sequence goes on from DATLXD010000304.1 coordinate 752, forward strand.
AAGGAAACCGAGGGAAATCCGTTGATAAAAGCCCAGCGACGCTTTTTGCACCGGGAGATTTTATCGCAGAGTATGGCGGCGGCAGTTCGCGGTGCCGATGTCGTCCTTGCAAACCCGACGCACATCTCCGTCGCGCTAAAATACGAGCGCGGCAAATCTGAAGCACCCATCATTACGGCGAAAGGCGCGGATTTGATGGCGGCGCAAATTCGCCTCATCGCCGAAGAATCCGGCGTGCCGATAAAACACGACGTTCCGCTGGCACGTGCGCTTTACGAGTTCGATGTGGAACAGGAAATACCCGAAAAATTTTATGAAGCGGTTGCCGTCGTTCTGCAATGGGTTTATACGCTTGCCGAAGAACGCGAAGAAGTTTAATAGTAAATTTCGGATTGTCGGTTCAAATTGGAAAATAATTCTAAATCTTAAATCTTGAATCTTGAATGTATTATGGCAGACATCAAAAACGTTAATCGTAGCGGCGGCAATGAAATTAAAAATTTGACCGACAATCAAATTAAAGACCGCGATGCGCCGCGCGTTCCGCAAACCGGCGTCAAAAGTAATCAAACTGAGTTCCCGGTTGGTCAACCGGCGGAAGCTCGCCAGACGGTTGATACGGCGAATTTGCCGCCTGACCAAAAGGTTTTACCGGACGCGGCGACGGGGCGCGACGCGACGCAGCTTGAAGCGGCTAAACAATTAAGCTCGCTCGGCGGCGCGTCGGCGACCGACCGCTTGCTCGGTCTTGATTTGCGCCCGACGATGGTCGGAGCATTAGCACCGCCGCCGGGCAACAGCGAGTTTCTGCGGCATATTTCACCGCAGATGCGGCGCACGATGATGCGGAAAATGCTCAGCAAGCAGCGCGAAAGAATGCGCCGTTTGGCACGTTTTCTGCGCGAGCGCGAGCAGTTGGGCGAAGGTGGTGAGAGCAATGAATCCGACCGCGAAAGTTTTACCGAAATGATTTCCGAGCCGCTCGAGCTGAATCAAATTCAGATGACAAAAGCAATTGGCGACATTGATAAAACGGCGCGGATGCTCGACATTTTAGATGAAATGCTGGCAATGCAGGATTACACCATCAGTCAAATCGGAACATTTTCGCAAGGCTGAAATTTTGCTGCGTCCGACAAATTGAGAAAATTTCTGAGGAAAAACTTTGCGCCAACAAGTGGATTCCCAAAAGACGGTTAGAAAAGCCGAAGAATTTTTAAATATAAAGAGTGAAACGCCGCTCGACCCGTTTGCCGTAGATATTTTCGGCGGCGGGAAATCCGTTCAAACCGAAGAACAGGAAACGCCTCCCGAAGCTCAGGAAGAGGCGGTGAAAAAGGACAAAAAGACAAAAAAGCGTCCAGCTTGGAATGCAAATTTGCCGCGGTTGACCGCACAGGAAGTCGAATTTTCAAGGCTTCTGCAAAATTTGCCGAAAAATTTAACCCGCCGCGCCGCCGTCGCCGTCGAAGAAACAATCGCGCGTTACACTTTTCAATTGCCAAACAATATAAAGTGCCGTTTAGCTTCGGTTTCCGAAGTAAATCTAGCCGAAGCAATCGGTCAAGCGGCTCAAACACCGCAGGTTTTTCTGATACTCGGCTGCCAGCCTGAAAATGCCGCCGCCGTGATTGCTTTAAGCGCGGGCTTTGCGTCTTCAGTGATTGATTTGATTTTAGGCGGTCAAGCCGCCGATTACGCCGCGCCCGGTGAGTTGTCGCCAATTGAAAACGTGATAATCGAATTTCTCGGCATCAACATTTTGAGTGAAATAAATAATTGGTTGGGACAGTCGGTTCTCTGTCTGCAAAGGGTGGCGTGTGAAAATCCGATGGTCTTCGATTCATTTGAGCGCGGAGCGGAATCAGTATTCCGCTTAAATCTCAATTCTTTCAGCGGAACGGTTACTTTTTTTTCGGCTCGGAGTTTTTTAGACGGGCTTGATAAAACGCAGAATCCGTTGTTTGAAAAAAAATCGCCTGACAAGCAGCTTCAAATTTTTGAAAAAGTCACTTTAAAATTAGATTTGCGTCTCCCAATCGGCACGACCCGTTTGACCGCCGACAATCTTTTGTATCTCGAACCGAACGACGTGATATTAATCGAAGAGCTGGAAAATGCCTGGGCGACGGACGATTTTTCTGGCAATCTGCAAGTTTATGTTGGAAACGGCAGGAATTTTCTCCTAAACGGAAAAAGCGTGCCGGATGAAACTGAAGAAAACGGCGAATTAACTTTCAAAATCAAGGAAATTTTGAGCAGTGAAGAACGGAAAATATTAACGCCGACGAAATTAAAAATGAACGAAAAAGAAACGACGGAAGAAACGGAAGAAAACGAAGAAACCGAAATCGCCGGTGAAGATACACCGGAAGAATCCGAACAAACGATTGAACCGACAGAGGAAACCGAAAATGCGGCAATTTTGAGTAACGTGCTGGTTAATCTGCGGGTGGAAATCGCAGGTGGCAAAATCAGTCTGAACGAATTGCAAAATCTGCGTTCCGGTCAAGTAATCTCGCTCGGCTGCAACCCGACCGACCCGGTGCGGATTGTGACGGACAGCAGCGACCAGCCGATTGCCGTCGGTGAATTATTGGACGTTGAAGGGAAGCTCGGTGTTCGGGTAACCAGAGTTTTTATCTGAAATTATGGGAAACTCGCTCAGTTTTTTATGGATGCTGGTGCAGACGATTCTCGCTCTGCTGCTCGTCTGCGGTTTGGCGTATGTGATTTTTCGCGTTCTGCTGCCGCGCCTGACCGGCAATTTTTCGTCAAACAATATGGTGCGCGTCGTTGACCGCGTTGGACTCGAAGCGAGAAAGAATTTGTATGTTATCGAAGTTACGGGACGCTGGCTGCTGATTTCCGTTTCGGAAAACGGGGCGCAGTTAATCAGCGAACTCGATGCTGCAGATGCAGCGCGGGCGGAACAGGAAATACTAAAAAATCGCGGGCTTCCGCCGGGTGGTCAATTCGGCAGTTCTTTTGCAGATAAGTTCAATGAAGTAATGAGGCGCGGAAAAGGAGGAAAATGATGAAATTCGGTTTTGGAAAAGTTTTGTTTTGGGCAACTTTTTTAATCGGGCTGACACCGATTTTCGCCGTGCCGCAAGTTGTCCAGCCGCTGCAGAACGGGCAGGGCGGCGAGACGGCGAACCCGGTTGTTTTAATCATTGTCATCGGTGCTTTGGCACTCGCTCCGTTCGGTTTGATAATGCTGACTTCGTTTGTCAAAATCGCCGTCGTTCTGTCAATTCTGCGAAACGCGCTTGGCACCCAGCAGATTCCTCCAAATCAAGTGATTACCGGTATTGCGCTGATTTTAACCGTATTTATTATGGCACCGGTCGTTGAAAAAATGCGTGCCGAAGCCGGAACGATTCAAGATACGGAAGCGATTTTCAGCGAGGTTTCCGTTAAAACTCTGTTTGAAGCCTCAGAGCGCGGCAAAAAACCGCTGCGCGATTTTCTGAAGCGACACGCTCACGAACCACACGTCGTGATGTTTTTCCAACTGGCGCAGCAGATGGCGCAGAGAAATGGTAACGACCCGAATCAGATAACACCGGAAGATTTTCGCGTCATTATTCCCTCATTCGTCACCAGCCAGCTGACCGAAGCCTTTCAAATCGGATTTATTTTGTTCATCCCGTTTTTGATTATTGATATGGTGGTCGCAAATATCCTGCAGGCGATGGGAATGTTTATGCTTTCGCCGACGATTATTTCATTGCCGTTTAAGTTACTGCTGTTTGTTTTAATCAGCGGTTGGGAAATACTGATTAAAAACCTGGTGCTTGGGTATGTCTGACGTTTTTGCTCGAAAATAATCAGATCAGTTCTCGCCACATTCAAGAAATAAACCCGTGAAAAAGCTAATAGGCAAAAATTGGGAATATATATTTTGATATTAACAAAGATAAATCTACAAGAAAGACGACAAAAAAAATCCTTCAAAATTTAGAACAACCATTGACCCGACGTTTGGAAAATAGCGAGCAAAATGCCAAGATGCAAATATAATTTGTATGGAAGTCGATGATAAAAACTCCGAACAATCAAGAGAAGTATTAGAGAAAGATAAAAAAGAAAAATTCCTTGTCATTATTTTTTGTGTTGTTGCCGCGATAGTTCTTGATTTTTACAAAGAAAAGCACTTTCATCCGTCGCTAATTATACAAATGTTTAAAATAATAGGCGGAGCATCGGCGTTATTCATCCCTTCGATAATACTGACACTCTTCACGGTTTATCTCACACGATATAAATGGCATTATGTTTTTGCTGTTTATTTTTTTATTTTTGTAATTTTGACATTCTTAGGCTCAAGATATTGAACTAAGTTGCGGGAATCACCGGCACAGCATTAAAAGGTGGACTTGAAATCATCGCCAAAGAAAAAAAGGACAGAATTTTTATTCGGTACAAAATTTGAAACACCGAATAACCAAAGGAGGAATTTTGCAATGGAAATGTTTGCCAATGTTGCTATCGAAGGCTTATTGCTAATTTTAATTTTATCCTTGCTGCCGCTGCTGGCGAGTCTGGTCGTCGGTTTGCTGGTCAGTCTTTTCCAGGCTCTAACGCAAATCCAGGAACAAACCTTAACGTTTGTGCCGAAAATTATCGCCACGATTCTGGTGATTATGATTACCTTTACCTGGATGATGGATGAGTTGCAGGAATTTGCCAAAAGAACTTTTGATTTGATGCTTCAAATCAGCGTCGTCCGCTGATTTCCTAAACGCCTGGAGCCAATGCAGGAATTTCTTCAATTACTGGAACTTGTTCTGAAAACCTTTGAGGTCGGGCAAAATCCGCAAGCCTTTCTGGTTTTATTCGGTTTGGCGTTCGCCCGCTTCATCTCTTTTATCATCGTCGTTCCCTTTTTCGGCGGACAAGTCGTTCCCGCGCAAGTCAAAGTCGCCGTTGCGACATCGCTCGTTATTATCACTTATCCGGCTTTGTTGGCGGAACTGCCGCCGGACGGAAGATCACTCGGATTCGGCGTTCTCGGTTTTGTCGGATTGCTGGCAAAGGAAATTTTTGTCGGTTTCACGCTTGGTTTTGTCGCCTCCTTGGTTTTTGAAGCGGTGCAGGTTGCCGGACGCATCGCCGATCTGCAGCGCGGCTCGACGATGAGCGAGCTTTTCGCGCCGCAGTTGCAGGAGAGAGTTTCGGAACTCGGACAATTTCAATTGCAGCTGGCGATTGTCATTTTTTTGACGACCGGGGCGCATCGCTTCTTTATCAGTTCGCTTGTTAGAAGTTTTTTGTTTATTCCCGCGCTGCGTTTCCCGAAAATCGAAGCCGGATGGTCACCGGCGGCGGAATTTTTTACGCTGATGACGGGAAGCGTTTTGAGCATCGGCGTACAGCTTGCTGTTCCGATTATCGTAACCTTACTTTTGACCGATTTGTTTTTCGGGCTTATCAACCGCGTTGCGCCGCAGGTCAATGTTTTCTTTTTGAGTATGCCCGTCAAGATGTGGCTCGGAATTTTGGTTGTCGCCTTGATGTTGTCGTTTTTGATTTCCCGAATGCTCGATTATTTTGACGAGTCATACGAAGCGTCTGAATTTATGCTGAAATTCTTTAGCCAAATGTATCAATAATACCAATCGGCGCGGTTTTACATTCCGCTTCGTTCAGCACATAATTTGGATTCTCTTTTGTTTTCTTTTATGCAGGTGTTATCCGAGCAACTTCTTTCCATTCGCTATTGACCAGATGCAAAATTTTGACACAACTTAATTTATCATTCGGAATCCCGCTACAAGTTCCGTTGATAGTTATCAGATCAATCTTTCCATTGCCGTCTGAGTCTGCCCAGTCATAATCATTTTCCAACATTTCATAAAATTTGGGGTCTCTCTCTTTGTTGCGTGTGGCTCGCCATTTCTTTTGCTCAGGTGTGAAAGAATTGTATATCTGCTTCAAATCTTTGGTTGTGGGCTGATTTTGAATTTTGATATTTTGACGTTTAGGTATTGATGGATAAACGGCAAATGCGGAACTTGCATTAAGGAATTCTTTATTACTACTGCATTTTTTAATTGCTTCCTCAAAATTGGAGCGAATACTGTCAGCAACCCACTCGACATTTTGCCAATAAGGCTCAAAGCCGTCGTTCGGTTGCGGAAGAATACGGATTTGTCCAATATAACCAGCACAATTCATTACATCAAAGATCATTCCGGGCTTGACGGTTTCTCGATTCTCCTCTCCATCAACAAAACCTTCAGCCACAAGTTGCCCATCTTTTATACTAACTCCGCCTAACATTACAATCATTTTATTAGAATTGGTTGTTACATTTAGATTGGGCAACGGAAGTTCCTGTTGTTCTGTTTGTGTATTTGCAGGCATCTCGTTTTTACCGATTAAATCGTTGTTGACAGAATTAGATGCTGAAGGTTGACAGCCACTTAGCATCAGGACGCAAAATCCAAAATAACAAGAGAAGAAAAATTTATTAAACATCGGCTATTTCTCCTTACGGAAACTCCACATGCAAATGATTGTCGTGAACAGCCTGTTTAGTACCTATCTTATACTCCGGGTCGTGATTGATTTTGCCTTTGAATTCCGGGTCGTCATAAATTCTCTTGTCATTGTAAATTATTTTAGCGTTAGGATATTTCTTTAAAATCAATCTCACCAAATCCTTAGTTTTTTCCGAATCAGATTGGTTGAAGGTAAGCGAACCGCCTTTATGACCCCATTCGCCCCATTTATCATTTGTTTTGATTGGTCTAATATCAACTATTTTGCTGCTTAGATGCCCTTTGTGGTCAGTTGTATCTACACCGCCGGGCAAACTCATATAGCCGATTTCGAGCGGATTATTAGGATACGTTTTATTCCATTCACCAGCTAAACCTTGTATTCTCTCAACAGTTTCTTTAGTTCCAATTTGGTCATAAACTTTCTTTGTCGAATATGGACTCTGGGAATTTGGGTCGGTTATTTTGGCTTTATCTTTAATAGTCGTTCCCGAATCACTCCTATTGTAGGTTACATAGCCCGTTCCTCTTTCCGGCAATTCCCAACGAATTTCAGAATTGCCGCCTTTTGGTATTTCCCCATTGGTTAGCTCACGCGGCGTATTTTGTGCGGGTAAATTTGTCTCCGGTTGTGAGGCAATTTCTTTAGCTCGATTGATTTTCTCTAGTGCGGTTTAATTTGCTTTAATTGCCGTCTCATCTTTACCATACGAGCCGCTTTGTTCATCAATTTTGCTTTGTTCGGTGACTTGGTGGTTAATTTTGTTTAACAAAACTTGTCCACGTTTGGTTTGTGCAAAACTGACTAACTGCTCATCGCTCATTTGATTAACCATCGCCCGTCCGACTTGTGTCGCATCCGCCGTTCTGTTTGCCGCCGCGAGTTTCTCCAACACTTTTTCTACCAGTAGCGGCTCTTTTTTTTGCCAATTCCGCCAACTCTTTTCCCAACCCAGCTTCATCAAACGGATAATCGCGCTTGCCGTCAAACCAGCCGCCGTCTTCGTCGAGGTAAGCCAAGTTTCGCTCGTGTATTTTTGAATCAACTCGTCAGCGCGTCCATCAAAATACTCTCTAACCATTCTCGATAGGTTAATCCAATACCGGGCGAATGAAATCCTGACCCAAAATCTATATTGATAATTTTTCTTAGTGTTATCTCACCAAAACTTAAAGAAATAAGGTCTTTTAGTTCACTA
>DATLXD010000305.1:0-9255 GCA_035575965.1 Pyrinomonadaceae bacterium
CGAACAATTTCTCAAGCGACGAATACTAAAAATAGATAGCAGGAAGATTTCTCAAAAACCCTGAACAAATCTTTTTAGCCTAAATTACCGATTACAGAAATTTTCGATTGCTGCTTTTAAACAGACGAGACATACGAAATAACAAGCGTTATTTCGTATGTCTCGTCTGGCATACCGCTAAAATCACTTTATTTTTTCTACTTAATTGTCGCTGAGATGTCAGCCGCTGGAGAATCGGGCGACCAAATCTGCGGCGTTTCCATAACATCTTCTTCCGTTTTGACATCTTCCAGCGCGAGATTCAACACTTCATCAATCATCTCAACCGTGTGAATCGTCAAATCGCCGCGCACTTCTTCCGGCACGTCAGCCAAATCTTTTTTGTTGTCACTCGATAAAATAATTGTTTTAAGTCCAAAACGATGCGCCGCAAGTAATTTTTCTTTGACACCGCCGATTGGCAAAACCTTTCCACGCAGAGTTATTTCGCCGGTCATCGCAACGTCGTGTCTGGCTTTTTTTCCGGTTAAAGCCGAAACCATCGCCGTCGCTAAAGTGATGCCTGCGCTCGGACCGTCTTTCGGAATTGCGCCTTCGGGAACGTGAATATGCAAATCTTTTTTGTGAAAATCCTTAGGGTCAATGCCGAGAGATTCGGCGCGTGTGCGAATGCAGGTTAGAGCAGCGTGTGCCGATTCCTGCATAACTTCACCGAGTTTTCCGGTTAATCTGACCGCGCCGCGTCCTTTGACGAGCGTTGCTTCGACCTGCAAAACTTCGCCGCCGACTTCCGTCCACGCCAAACCGTTGACCAGACCGATTTCGCTTTTTCGGGCGATGTCCTGCTTGCGGAAACGAATCGTTCCTAAAAGCTCGCGCACTTTTTCCGCGTCAATCGCTTCCCTGAAATCTTCGTTTTTGTTTGAGGCGACAAATTTTCTGGCTACTTTTCTTAAACAAGAACTGATTTCTCTTTCGAGATTTCGCACGCCTGCTTCGCGTGTGTAGTGGCGAATGATTTCAAACACGCCGTCGTCGGTAAATTTCACTCGTTCTACATCTAAGCCGTTGCCTTCGGCTTGTTTCGGAATCAAATGACGTTTAGCGATTTCCGCTTTTTCGCGTTCGGTGTAACCGGAGAGCGTCAAAATCTCCAGACGATCTTGCAGTGCGGGCGGAATCGTGTGCAGCACATTTGCCGTCGCAATAAAAAATACTTGGGACAAATCGTAATCAACATCCAGATAATGGTCGCGGAAAGTGTTATTTTGTTCGGGGTCGAGAACTTCAAGAAGTGCCGCGCTCGGGTCGCCGCGAAAATCCTTGCCGAGTTTGTCAACTTCATCCAATAAAATCACCGGATTGATTGTTCCCGCGCGTTTCATCAATTGAACGATTTGACCGGGAAGCGCGCCGATATAGGTTCGGCGATGACCGCGAATTTCGGCTTCGTCGTGAACGCCGCCTAATGAAAGACGGACAAATTTTCTATTTGTCGCTTTAGCGATTGATTTTCCCAGAGAAGTTTTTCCGACACCGGGCGCACCGGCGAAACACAGAATAGTGCCTTTCGGATTTTTGACGAGTTGACGAACCGCCAAATACTCTAAAATTCTTTCTTTGATTTTTTCGAGTCCGTAATGGTCTTCATTTAAAGTTTTTTCGGCTTCGCCTAAATCGTTGATTTCCTCCGAAGTCTCTTTCCAGGGAACGTTTATCAGCCAATCGAGATACGAACGCGAAACCGTACTTTCGGCAGACATCGGCGGCATTGCTTCAAGGCGCGAAAATTCCTGCATCGCCTTATCCAAGGCTTCTTCGGTCATTCCGGCTTCTTCGATTTTCTTTTTCAGTTCGTCGAGTTCCGCTTTATCGTCTTTGCGACCGAGTTCCTTATGAATCGATTTGATTTGCTCGTTCAGGTAATACTCGCGCTGATGTTTGTCCATCTGCTTTTTCGTACGGGCGTGAACCGTTCGGTCAAGCTGTTTTTTCTCGATTTCATTTTCGAGAATCTCGACTAATTTTTGCAGCCGTTCCTGCACTGAAAAAAGTTCCAGCAGCTGCTGCTTTTCTTCGACCGAGACGCGCAGATGCGAACTCATTGAGTCGGCAATTTGCGCGGCGGAAATTCCTCTCAGAGATGCGTGCAGCGCGTCCGTGTAAGCATCGGGCGAGGCTCGCAGAAGTTGTTCGACCAGAGTGCTGATTCTTTGCAGCAGTCCGTCAGTGCGATAACCCGATTCGTCAATTGATTTGACGGGACGCACAAGCGCGAAGAACATTCCTTCGTCGTCCTGCTCGAAGCGCACGGCTTGACCTCGCTCGCGTCCTTCGACGACAACCTTGATTTGTCCGTTTTCCTGCTTCTGCGCCTGCAAAATACGCCCTAAAGTTCCGACCGTATAAATCTGTTCGGGATTCGGTTCGTCAACCGTCGCGTCGTGCTGAGTGGCGAGAAAGATGTTTTTTTCTCCGACCATCGCTTCTTCGAGTGCTTTGACCGAACTCGGACGACCGATTTTAAAAGCTACTTTGGTAAAAGGAAAAATGACGACATCACGGATTGGAACCATCGGAAAACGCTGAATATCCGGCGGCATCTGGTCTGTAAATTCCTGCATAAAATTCTAAAACTCTTTCGTAAAATTTAATTGATTGTTTAGATAAACGCTTATTTGCTCAGTAGTTTTAATTTTAGAACATTTTAGCGTTGATTTACCAATTTAACCCAAACATTTATTTAATGAAAAATGCGGAAAGCCCGCAGTCTTCCGCATTTTCGCTTTTGTAATGCAGTTTTTTTTACGCCGCTTCTTCGATTTCTCGAACAACTTCAAGCGCGGGAGCTTTACGCTCGACCATATCTTTGGTAATTATCAATTCTTTGATTTTCTTTTGCGACGGCAATTCATACATCGCTTGCAGCAGAATTTCTTCTAAAATCATCATCAGACCGCGTGCGCCGACTTTACGATGAAACGCTTGTTGAGCAACGGCTTTGAGCGAATCTTCAGTGAATTTCAGGCGCACGTTGTCGAATTCAAATTTGCGTTGATATTGCTTGACCAGAGAATTTTTCGGCTCGGTTAGAATTTTAACGAGTGCCGCTTCGTCGAGTTCGTGCAGAACGCCCAAAACGGGAAGCCGCCCGACAAATTCGGGAATCAAACCGTAATGAATCAAATCTTCCGGTTCGAGTTTGTCAAACGCTTCGTTTTGTCTTTGTTTGCTGGATTTAACCTCCGCTTGAAAACCCAGAGATTTATTGCGAAAACGCTTTTCGACGACTTTTTCCAAACCAATAAACGCGCCGCCGCAGATAAATAAAATGTTCGTCGTGTCAACCGGACAAAATTCCTGCTGCGGATGTTTACGCCCGCCCTGCGTCGGAATGTTGGCAATTGTTCCTTCCAAAATTTTTAATAATGCCTGCTGAACTCCTTCGCCCGAAACATCGCGCGTAATCGAAGGATTGTCATCCTTGCGGCAGATTTTATCAATTTCGTCAACGTAGATAATGCCTTGCTGGGCGCGTTCGACATCGTTCCCGGCGGACTGCAAAAGACGTAAAATGACATTTTCCACGTCTTCGCCGACGTAACCGGCTTCAGTCAAAGTCGTCGCGTCAACGATACAGAACGGAACGCTCAAAATTCTCGCCAAAGTCTGCGCTAAAAGCGTTTTCCCCGTTCCAGTTGGACCAATCAGTAAAATGTTAGACTTTTGCAGCTCGACATCGGCACGTATCTTCGTCATCTCGATACGTTTGTAATGCTGGTAAACCGCGACCGACAGACGCTTTTTTGTTTCATCCTGACCGATGACGTATTCGTCCAAAAACGCTTTTATCTCCTGCGGTTTCGGGAGTGCGGAGCGGATATTCGCGGTTTCCGATTGCTCGTCGTCGTTGATGATTTCGTTGCAAATGTCTATACATTCGTTGCAGACATAGACACTCGGTCCGGCAATCAGCTTTTTGACTTCGTTCTGGGATTTACCGCAGAATGAACAGCGCAAAATTTCTTCGGGTCGTCGAATCATAATTATTCAGGGAGCAGTTAGTTTCCGCTTGCCGCTTCAGCTTGTTTATTGTCGTCAATTATCTCGACACAAATACCAATACACTCGTTGCAAATATAAACATCGGTCCGGCAATCAGCTTTTTCACTTGGCTTTGTAATTTGCCGCAGAATGAACAACACGGCACGTCCTCAGAACGCTTTATTCCTAAAAACTTTCCTACAATTTCGGAAGTGTTCATAATTCGACACTCTAAAGAATAATTTTTAATTACCTACTCATCACTTAGTGCTACTTTTCTCGGTGTTCGATAACTTCGTCAATCAGGCCGTATTCTTTGGCTTGAATCGGTGACAAAATGCGGTCGCGCTCCACATCGAGTTCGACTTGCTCGAAAGCCTGCCCGGAATGATGCGCTAAAATCCGCGATGTCAACTCGCGCATCCGCAAAATTTCCTCAGCCATAATCCGAATGTCCGTTTGCTGTCCTGACGCGCCGCCGGAAGGTTGGTGAATCAAGATGCGCGAATGCGGCAGTGCGAAACGCTTTCCGTGCGCCCCAGCCGTCAGCAATAAAGCTGCCATCGAAGCGCATTGCCCGACGCAAATCGTCGTTACGTCGTTGCGGATAAACTGCATCGTGTCGTAGATTCCCATTCCCGCCGTTATCGAGCCGCCTGGCGAGTTAATATACAGATTAATATCGCGCTCCGGGTCTTCAGCTTCCAGAAAAAGAAGTTGCGCGACAATCAGATTGGCAACCATATCGTCAATTGGCGTGCCAATAAAGATGATGCTGTCCTTTAAAAGACGTGAATAAATATCGAACGCCCGCTCGCCGCGCGAAGTTTGTTCGACTACCATTGGAACTAACATAATTTTCTCTCTCTTTTACAGCTTTGCGCAGTTTGTTCAAGAAATGGTTTAACTGACCAGAGATAACTGTTGAAATGATAGCTATTGCTGCCGGATTTTCATTTTACAGATTATCTTCAAAAACGCAAACTCTCAAACGTATAATATAATTTCTTTAACAAAAACTTTACTTTTCTAAACTTTAGGATTTTTTTGCTGTTCTAGCCGATTTCTTCGTTGTTTCCTTTTCTTCAACTTTCTTCTTTTCAGCCTTCGGTTTACTTTCCTTGGTGACTTTCTTTTCTTCAGTTTCTTTCTTTCCCTTTTTCTCTTTACCTTCGGTTTCCTCGCTTGCTTTTCCAACTTGCGGCTGGCTTTCGTCAATCCATTCGGCGTCGGTAATTTTCGCATTTTTCATCAAGGCTTCGACTGCTTTGCGTGTTCGCAAGCTGTTGGCGATTCCGTCTTCGCCGCCTTGCTGAGCCATAGAAGCACGAACGTCTTCGGGCGTAGCGCGATAATGCCGCGCCATTTTTTGAATTTCTTCGGTAATTTCCTCTTCGGAAACCTGCACGTTTTCCTGTTTGGCGATTTCTTCAAGCAGCATCGCGCCGCGCACGTCGCGCTCGGCTTGCCCGCGCATTTGGTTATACGCCATTTGAATAAATTCCTTTTCGACTTTGTTCACGTCAACTCCGCGCTGCTGTAGGTCCTGCGCGAAATTGTTCAAAAGATTACGCGCCTGAACGTCAATCAAAGCATTCGGAATTTCAAATTCGTGGTTTTCGATAAGTTTGGCAATCAAATCGTTACGCACGCGATTGTCGGAATCTTCCCTTGCAAGCAATTCCAAATCGCCGCTCAATTTGCGGCGCAAATCTTCCATCGACTCGAAGTTTTCGCCCAGACTTTTCGCCCATTCGTCATCCGCTTCTGGAAGTTCGACTTTGCCGACGCTTTTTATTTTTGCTTTATAGTTAACGGTTTTCCCCGCGAGTGCCGGTGAAGTAAATTCCGCCGGATACGCGACGGTAAATTCCTTTTCTTCGTCTTCGGAAACACCGAGCAGATTTTCCGTAAATGATTTTTCAATCACTTCGTCGCCCAAGAGAATTTCCAAATCGTCGGCTTTTATCGGCTCGGCATCTGGTTCATCGGGAAACGAGCCTTCCAAATCGACAATGACCGTATCGCCTTCAGCAGATTTGCGGTCTTCGACCGGAATCAGCGTTGCGTATTGCTGGCGGCGTTCATCAATTATACTTTTGAGTTCACCGTCGGCAAGCGGACGCACGCGGCGCACGGCTTCCAAGCCTTTATATTCCGGCATCGGAATTTCCGGCATCACTTCAACGTGAGCTTTTAGAATTACCGGCTGTGAGCCGTTAAGTTTTAAATTCTCGGAATCTTCTAGATGGAGATGCGGCTCGGTCAATGGGTGCAAATCGTTTTCCTGAATCGCTTCGGTGACTTTTTGCGAAACGATTTCCTGCAGAACTTCCGACCTGATTTGCTCCTTGAAACGCATCCGCACGACATCAAGCGGCGCGTAACCTTTGCGAAACCCGTCAACCTGCGCTCCTTTCGCATATTTCTGACTGACTTTGTTATAAACTTCCCTGACCGCCTCCGGTTCAATTTCGATTGTCAACTCTTTCTGCGTCGGGGAAACGTCCGTTATATCTGTTTTCATTTAATAATTTTTGATTTGTAAATACGTTAAAGTAGCTGATTCAAAATTGTAGATTTCCTCAATCCAAAATCCAAAATCTAAAATCCAAAATCAATTTGGTGCTGAGGGCGAGACTCGAACTCGCACGCCTTACGGCACGGGCTTCTAAGACCCGCGCGGCTACCAATTACGCCACCTCAGCGCGTTTTTTCAATAGAATTTTTCAATAGAAAGATAGCAAGTTTGAATTTATCGGATTAGTGCGAGAATGTCTAGCAAGGCAAATTTCAGAAAAATAATGTCAAACTTTATTGATTTGTAATTATTCGGAGAGATATTTTCGCTTGTATTCTTCCAAAGTTTTGTCCGCATTTTTTAGTTCACTGATGACAATCGGTTTTTTGTTTTCGATTTGCGCGGTTTCCGGTTTTTTGAGCAATTTATACCCGACTGTCCCGGCGATGGCGATAATGCCAATCCAAAACAGATACCACAATGCGCTGTAGACGATTCCGACCAAAGTAAAACCAAGCATTACCGCGATGAAAATACCGACTGCGATGAGAATTATTTTTACCAGGTTCATATTTTATAAATCCTTTTCACTTTGAAATCATTATTCGTGCAAAATACAAATCTTATCGTATAATTTCAGACATCAATAATCAAACTTTTTGAGGAAACAAAATTGATTTCAAACGGCGTAACGCTCAGGGAAATTGCCGAAAAATTAAATGCCGAATTTAGCGGCGATAATAATGCTCAAGTCATAGATGTAACGCACGATTCGCGGCAAGCCGGAACGGGTTCGCTGTTTGTCGCCGTGCGCGGTTTGACGATGGACGGACACCGTTTTGTCGAAGACGTGATGCGGCGCGGCGCGGTCGGTGTAATCTCTGAATTCGACGCGCCGCAAAATTTTCGAGGCGCGTGGCTGAAAGTTTCCGACGCGAGAAAAGCATTAGCGCAAGCCGCCGCCGTTATCAACAGAAATCCTTCGCACGATTTAAAGCTCGTCGGCATTACCGGAACGAACGGCAAAACTACGACGACTTATTTAGTTTTCGCTCTTGCGGAAGCCAACAGCGAAAAGGGCGCGATGCTGACGACGGTTGAATACCGAATTGGCGAAAAAAGCGAGTCGGCAGTCCGCACAACGCCCGAAGCATCGGACACAAACAGGTTTTTGCGGCGGGCGATTAAAGAGAATTGCCAAATGGCGGTGATGGAAACATCTTCGCAGGCAATTGACCTTCATCGCTGCGACGCGCTTCGTTTTCGAGCTGCCGTTTTTACAAATTTGACACGCGACCACCTGGATTATCACCACACGATGGAAAATTATTATGACGCGAAAAAGCAGTTGTTTGACGGACGTTTGGGCGAAAAACCCGCGTCGAGCGTGATAAATATTGACGACGAATACGGCGCAAGATTGGCGGACGAATTAAAAAAGAACAATCAAAAAGTCGTAACCTTCGCGCAAAACAATCCGGCTGATTTAACGGCGAAAAAAATTGAAGTTTCACTGATAAAAGGCACGTCTTTTGTTTTGAAAACTCCAAACTGCGAAAAAAATATCACGTCGCCTCTGGTGGGCAAACCGCACGTTTATAATATGCTGGCAGCAACGGCGGTTTCTTTGGAACTCGGTTATAATTTGGATAAAATCGGCAAAGGCTTGGAAACCTGCATCGGCGCGCCCGGTCGTTTTGAAAGAGTCGCGCACGACGGAGATTTTGCGGTCGTCGTCGATTACGCGCATTCGGACGACGCGCTTTTGAACACTTTGAAAACGGCGCGTGATTTGACAGGCGGCAAAATCATCACGGTTTTTGGCTGCGGGGGCGACCGCGATAAAACGAAACGCGCTCCGATGGGCGCGGTTGCCGGAACGCACAGCGATTTAGTAATTGTGACATCGGACAATCCGCGCACGGAAAATCCTCTAAAAATTCTCTCCGAAATCGAAGTCGGTTTGAAAGAGACAAACTGTCCGTATTTAATCGTCTCCGACCGGCGCGAAGCGATTCATCGAGCAATTCAAAAAGCCAAGTCAAACGATGTCGTGTTAATCGCGGGCAAAGGACACGAAACTTATCAGATTGTCGGCAATGAAAAATTTCACTTCGACGACCGGGAAATTGCGAAGGAAGCGTTGGAGATTTTGATGGACAACTGAATTTTACGGAAACATAAATTTTAACAAATCATTAATTGTAAATCGTTAAAGAAGTGTAAATCTATTCACGATTTTCCATTGGCGATTCACGGTTTTTCTTTGTCAAATAATAATAGACGGGCAATCCCAGAACAATCAAGAAAATTCCGGCGAATGCCTGAAACGGATTTGTCCACATCGTGTTTATCAGCAGCCAGCCCGCGACCAGCAAAAACAAAATTGGCACGACCGGATAACCAAACGCTTTATAAGGTCGCTCGGCGTCGGGGAATTTTTTGCGAAAAACGAAAACCGAAGCCGTCACGAGCGCGTAAAAAATCCACGAGCCGAAAATAACGTAATCGGTCAGAGTGTCGAACGAACCGGACAAAGCCAGCAGACAAGCCCAAATTCCCTGCACGATTAACGCGCCGATGGGAACGCGAGTGCCTTCCGAAAGCCTGCCGAGCGACTGAAACATCAAACCATCCTGCGCCATCGCATACGGCACACGCGCGCCGGTCAAAATCGAAGTATGCAGCGT
>DATLXD010000306.1:0-4313 GCA_035575965.1 Pyrinomonadaceae bacterium
AGCTGGCGCGAGATTGTCCAATCCTTCAAGTTTTCGAGCCACGTCGTATAAACTTTTTCGTGCGGAACTTGCGGAAAGAAATGCGGCGCGTTTTCCCTTCGCATTAAATCCAAAGCCACATCGCGCATCTCATCCATTCGGACAAACCACTGCTCGGACAAAAACGGCTCGATGACGGTTTTGCAGCGCTCGCACACGGGCAAAACAACTTCGTAATCGTCAACTTTTTTGAGCAAACCTAATTCTTCAAATCGTTCGACAACTTTTTCACGCGCCGCGTATCTGTCCAAGCCTTCAAAATCCGCGCCCGCGTTTTCGTTCATCGTCGCGTCATTGTTCATCACGACGAGCTTTTCGAGGTTGTGTCGCTCGCCGACTTCATAATCGTTCGGGTCGTGCGCGGGCGTGATTTTGACCGCGCCCGTTCCAAATTTCGCGTCGACGTATTCGTCGGCGATAATCGGAATTTCGCGCTTCGTCAAAGGCAATAAAATTGTTTTGCCGATTAAATCTTTATATCTTTCGTCATCCGGGCTAACTGCAACCGCCGTGTCGCCGAGCATTGTTTCGGGGCGCGTCGTGGCAACCGTCAATTTTTTATCCGAATCTTTTATCGGATACTGCAAAAAATAAAGTTTGCCGTCTTTGCGCGTTTCGTCTTTGACTTCCAAATCCGACAGCACGGTTTTATCCTTCGGACACCAATTAACGATGCGCGTCCCGCGATAAATCCAGCCTTCTTCATAAAGCCGCACAAAAACATTTCGCACGGCTTTCGACAAACTTTCATCCATCGTAAAGCGTTCGCGCGTCCAATCAACTGACAAACCTTCGCGGCGGATTTGATTCGTAATTGTCCCGCCAAATTTTTCCTTCCACGCCCAAACTTTTTCGGTAAATGCTTCACGCCCAATGTCCTGCGGCGTTTTGTGTTCGTCTTTTTTTAGCTGGCGCGTCACCATCAACTGCGTCGAAATCCCCGCGTGGTCAACGCCGACCAGAAACAAAGTCTTAAAACCGAGCATTCGCTTGCGGCGCGTCAAAACGTCCATCAAAGTATGCTGCAGCGCGTGTCCCATATGCAGACTGCCCGTCACATTCGGCGGCGGAATGATGATTGAAAAACTTTCGGCGTTCGGGTTTTCGTTGATTTCAGGCGCGAAACAATTGTTCGTCTCCCAAGTTTTGTAATGCGTTTCTTCGGCTTCTTTCGGATTGTATGCTTTAGCGATTTCCATAAATAAAAGTTTCAAGTTTCAGGTTTCAAGACGATTTTCAAACCTGAAACCTAAAACTTGAAAGCTGAAACTTTTTAGCATTCTAAAACAAAAATGGTTAGTTTTCATCTTCGATGTAAAAGATATAAAAACTAACCGTTAAATTATTTTTCTTCTGTCCGCTCTATTTAGATTTTTTCGGTTGGACGGATTCGTTTTGGGCAAAATAGCCTTGTCGATGCGTTAATTTTACTTTTTGTTTGGTAAGTTCGGGATTGACAAGCTGAATTTCAATTTTGCGGTATGAGCCGTCGCGTTTTTGGTTGCTCGATTCATAAGCAATTAAATACTGCGAACGCATTTCGTTTTGAATTTGCGCGAATGCCTGGCGCAACTCAGCTTCGTCGCGAGGAAAATAGGCGCGTCCGCCGGTGCGCTCCGAGATTTTTTTGAGCGCGTGTTCATCAACGCCTTGAAAGGCAAAGTCGTCTCCGATTCCGATTGAATAAATAACGGCTTCGTTCTTCAGAGCGGCTTGCACGGCATCGTCCAGCTTTTTTTTTCCGTAAGTATTGATTCCGTCAGTCAGCAGAACAATGGCGCGGCGCGTTTTGTCCGGCGATGTTTTCAAAACTTCATCCGCCGTAATCCAAATTGCGTCCCAAATCGCGGTCGAGCCGAAAGCCGCTTGATTGCTGCCGGAAATCGGCGGTGTGCCGCCCGCAATCACGCCGCCGCCCACATAACCCGAAGGCGGAACAAACTGCACGCGGTCAACCGCACGACCGAGCCGGGCGATATTGTTTGTCATTCCCTGTTCGAGCGTCGCCTCACCGGTAAAGGAAATTATTGAAACTTCATCTTTTGCTGGTCTGACAACCGATTCGAGAAATGATTTCGCCGCCGCTTTTTCCTCCGGCAGAGTGCGTTCCTGAGACGCGCTGGTGTCAATCAAAATTGCCAGCGAAAGCGGCAAATCAACTTGTTTGGAGAAAGCCGTGATTTCCTGCGGCTGCCCGTCTTCAACGAGCCGCACGTCAGCTTGTTTTAAGTCGGTCAAAAGGCGGCGATTTTTATCCTGCGCCGAAAAAAGCACGTTGACGACTTGCGTATCGATTTTCAAAACTTCTTCGTCTTCTTCAATCACCGGAGTCGGCGAAACAGTCGGAGTCGGGCTAGCCGAAACACTTTTTTGATTTGTCTGATTTGTCGGCATTTGTTGGGCGTTTGAATGATTCAACCCGAAAAGCGATGCGCCGCCCATTAACAAACCGATTGCCAAAACCGTTAAATTTCTACTGCTAAACATTTTTTCTCCAAAACTTTCACAAGCGAAAATTTCTAAACTTTTTACTTTTTACTTTAGCTCTTTTACTTTTGCCTTAAATCATCTCTGACTGCCCGGTAACTCGATTTCGCGCGAATTTTATAACTTTTCTCTTTTGATTTATCGGTAAAGCGAACTTCGACCTTTCTTTCTCTGCCGTCATAATTCTGGTTTGCCGGACGGTAGGTAATAATATACTGCGAGCGCAGTTCTTCTGAGATTTTCTGAAACGCTCGTTCGAGTTCGAGCATATCACCGGTAAAAAACGCCTCGCCGCCGGTATCTTCGCACAACTGCGTCAGTAATTTATCGCCTTTATCCTTGACCGTTCCGGCTTCCACGCCCGGCACAGTTCCGAGAAAACCGGCTTTGGTCGAGATGCCGAAAATGGTGGTTTCCGTTCGCTGCGCGATGTCAATCGCATCCTTCAAATCGGCGCGGCTGAAAGTGTCGTCACCGTCCGTAATGATAACGATAACCCGTCTGCCCGGCGCGTTGCGCAACTTTTCATCGGAAAACTGCCAAACCGCATCATAAAGCGCGGTTTGCGAGCCGACTTTTTTGACTTTATCAATAGATTTGTCCAAAAGGTCGAGTTTGTCCGTAAAATCCTGACGCAGATTGACCTCGTTATCGAACGTCATAAACGCGGCTTTATCTTTGCGAAGGCGAGTAACCGTGTAAATAAAATCCTTTGCTGCTTGTTTTGAAAAAGTCATTTTGCCGGCAGCCGAAGCCGATGTATCCATCAGGACGCCGACATAAACCGGCGGATTCGTTTTCTCGTCGGTAAAAAACGTAACTTCCTGCTGCGCGCCGTCTTCAAAAACCGAGAAATCACCGCGCGTAAAACCTTTGATTAAATCCTTTTTTTTCTTTCGGTCATTGACCGTTACAGGCAACCGGACTTCAAAGGTTTTAACCGCGCCCGTATCATCGACAATTGGCGGAGTCGGGCTGGTGCGCGGCGTTTGTGCCGTAATCGCTAAATTTAATGTAAAAATGAATCCGACAAAATAAAATAAACGAACTAAATTTTTCATAAATTATACTGAAAATTATTGATATTTAATCGCAAGTTTCGATGCCGTCCGGCAACGCTCTGTTGCCCAAACATAAATTGCGAGTATAGCAAACGCCCTGCAAATCGTGAATCGTCAATAGATAACCGCAATCAGCAAATGATAAATTTGTGATTGAGAAACTACTTACGATTGCCATTTGCGATTCACGATTTACGAAGTTATATGAATCAGAACATTTTCAGGGAATACGACATTCGCGGAATTGTCGGACAAGATTTAACCGCCAAAACTGTTTCGACTTTAGCCAGTGCTATCGGTACGTTTTTTTCCCGCAATGATGCCGGACGCATTGCAGTCGGTTTCGACGCGCGTGAAAGTTCGCCGCTTTTCCGTGATTTGCTTGTCAAAGCATTGAACGATTCGGGCTGCGATGTTTTGGACATCGGTCGCGTTCCGACTCCGGTTTTATATTTTACGGTTTTTACCGGAGATGTTGACGGCGGCGTGATGATTACCGGCTCGCACAATCCGCCCGACCACAACGGCTTTAAGATTTGTCTCGGAAAATCGACCATTTTCGGCGAGCAGATTCAAGCAATAAAAAATATTGCGCTTTCGGGAAAATTTACCGCTCACGCGCCGATTGTAAGAAACGAATCATTCACTCCCGAGGAAATCAAACCGAAAATCCAAATCGTCGATATTTTAAAAGAGTATCAGCGTCAGCTTTTGCGGCGCGTCGGC
>DATLXD010000307.1:0-4052 GCA_035575965.1 Pyrinomonadaceae bacterium
GGCGACTGCAATTCGGGCGAAACTTGACGAATCACACTTGATTGCGGCAGCACCGTAAGAATCTGCGCGGCAGTCGGGACGTTTGTGACGCCGCTCGCCGTAAAAACCGGCTGATTCAAAAGCGTAATCGCCGCTTGACGACGTGCCGGGTCGGGGTCGTTGGCACTGACGACTAAATCCAATTGTCTGGTGCCGTCGAAACGTTCGGCTTGCAGCGTGAAATTTTCACTGAAGCGGTCATAAAAAATGCCGAGACCGCCGCGAAGAACTGTTTTTGGCGCGCGCGCGCCGCCTGCGTCGGGTGAGTAAGCAAAATTAAAACGCGGCGCAAAATTCAGCTTATCACTGATGTTCGTTTGATTTTCGTATCTCAAACCAAAACCGAGCGTTAGCTTCGGGCTGACGCGCCAGTCGTCGGTGACGAATCCGCCGAAATCGGTGCGCGAAACATCAGCCAACGGGTCGCCGGTCGTAATTCTAAACTGCGTCGGATTAAAACGCGCGTCGGTGTTTCCCAAAACGTTTCCGCGAAACTGGTCGAGCGGACTAATCGCCGCAGATACTATGCAGCCCGTGGTTTCAGATGAACAGCTTGGACTATCAGGATTACGAACTGCCGCCGCGCCCGGAAAAGTGAACGAACCGCCGAAATTATTTTCGGAACGGTCTTTTAAACTCGTTCCGCGCAGACGCACGCCGAATTTGACCGAATGTTGCGAACTATCGCCGAGTGTGGTCGTCGTGTAATTTTGCAGTTCCCAATTTCTGACGCGATTATAGCTCAAACCGATTTGCGAACCGCCGCCGGTAAATGCAGACGAAACGCTGATGGTCGGAATGGAATTATCGCCTTCCTGCTCGCGGTTTTCTATTTCATAACGGAAGCGCGTTTCGTTGATTGTTTTCGGATTGATAATCGCCGTTTCGGTCAGTTGAATATCGTGGTTTGTATTTTTTACTGCGAAGGCGCGACTCTCCAGAGACGTATCGCCGATGCCTTGATTATCGAACGAAAATTTTGAAAAACTGTATCTGGCAATCAGAGTGTTGTTCGTATTGATTTGATAATCGAAACGCGGGCTGATGGAAAAACGGCGGCTCGGCTTCTGAAATTCCTGACGGAAAGGCACAACATTAAAAGACGGGTCAAGTATCAGCGCGTTAATAACATCGTTGTTGTCAATGCTGCGGCTGTTGACATCTAAAAAGAACGAAGATTTGCCTTTCTGCACCGGACCGCTGATATTTCCGCCGAAGGTTCTCGCCTGCGACGGCGCGCGATTTATCGCAAACGGATTGCGCGAGTTGAGGCTCTCGTCGTTAAAATTGAAATACGCCTGACCGCGAAATCTGTCCGCGCCGGGCTTGGTTAAAACTTCAATGCGCCCAAATCCCAAACGGTCGAATTCAGCCGAAAACGGATTTTGATTGATGCGAATTTCCCGAATCGCTTCTTTCGGCGGAAGTCTGCCGCCGGTAAAACCGTCGATGTAAATCTGTCCGCCGTTTGGTCCCGCCGAAGGTCCGGCGAGCGCCTGCAAAGCCGCTTCGAGTTCGTCCGGGTCGTCAGGCAATGCTTCTAAATCCTTTTCTTTTAAAACGGTCGCGCTCCCATTAGCGTCGGAGTCGGTAGAGACTTGATTGTCCGTCGATACTTGAACTTCTTCGGTAACTGCTGCAATTGACAATGCAATCGTCAACTCTTCGCGTGTGCCGGATTGGATTTGCACTTCCGTGTTTTCGTAAAGCCCGAACTGCGGCGCAATTGCGCGAACCGTATAAGTTCCGGGTGCCAGACCCGCAACGGAAAATTCACCGCGCCCGTTGCTAATCGCGGTTTTTACCTTCCCGCTAGCGTCAACCATCGTCACCGTCGCGCCGACGATAACCGCCCCGGAACTGTCGAGAACTTGCCCGCTTAAACTTCCCGTCTGCTGTGCAAAAATTGCCGAACTAAAAATAATTGTAAAAACGCCGATGTATAAAAATGATTTTAAATGTGTCATATGAAATTTTGAAGATAGAAGTCAAACAGAATTACCGGTAGCCTTTTAACGATTCGGGAATCCGAATTGTTGCAATAACTTCTTTCGACTTCTACCTTCGATTTATTATTTTATAAATTTTTACGGAAGCCCGATTCCGTCAAGTCCCGGAATAGTAAATCCTGAATCCTGCCCGCGCTGACCGCTGTTTTGTCTTCTGCCCGCGCCCTGCGTCGCTTTCAAAATAGGCTCGACGCCGGATAATAATTTGATAGCGGTTACGCGGTCTGAATCCGCGCCTTTCGTGCTGGAAGCCGCAATCATATCGCCAACCTTCAAATCGGCAATCGTGATATTCGGAAAGCGTTCGAGCATATCGTCAATCGAACCGCCGCCGCGCATTCCCATGCCGCCGCTTTGTCCCGTTCGCCGATTCGCGGCTTGTCCTTCCGCATTCGGTTGACCGCCTTGCGGATTTGCGCCTTGCGGCGGACGCATTCCGCCTTGACCGCCGGGCTGGATGCCGCCGGCTTGCATTGCTTGAAACTGCGCCATTCTTTGCGCCATTTCAGCCGGAAACTGTTTCAACACCGAATTACCGCCGACGACAATCGTCATATCTTTTTTCGTTTGAATGTTGGTAATTGTAATTTCGTTTTTGGCGGCATCAATCGCTTTGATTGTTCCGCCGACGGTTTGAAACGAACCGGTGACAATTCTTTCCGCGCTGAAAGCCGAACCGTCCGCGCTTTTGTCGCCGAGAGCGCGAATCATATCGCCGGGTTTTATCTCGTCAATCGTGCTTTGCCTGGCTTGGCTGAATTGCACCGAGTCCGGCGCGTAACGGCGAAAATCCGCATTGTCCTTGACAGTTAAAACGGTAATTTTTTCGCCCGTCAAACCGGGTGTCGAAACGGTTAATTGTTTGGCTTGCGAATTAACCAGCGTAACTTTGCCGGAAATTCCGCGCACGCGCCATTGTTCCTGTTCCTTCGTTTGTCTCTGAGCAATGTCGGATTTGGTCATCAAATAGACGGCTTTTGCCGGAACGGTTTTTTTATCGGCGGAAACTATTCCTGTAACAAGAAGTTTGTCGCCGATACCAATGTCCGAAAAACTCGCAGCAACGGCGGCTTTCAAACTCGGATTTTCGGGCGGAACGCTCTTGTATGCGGTTTTGCCTGAAAGGACGACATCCATCCCGCCGTCTTTAGTCTGCAAAACGATTTTATCGCTGCTTGTCGAAACGACTTCTCCCGTAATGACACTCGGTTTCACACCTGCATCTGCATTCTGCGCGCGAACGCTTGAAATTACGCTTCCGATTAAAACAAATAAAGTTAATAAGAATAATGTTTTTCGCATTGTTAAAATTCTCTTCCAGATAAAAATTTTTGTCGGTTGTGATACGCAACCGTAAATCGAAAAGTTACTCGCTTGAATACTATTATAGAGACGTAATTTTACCCGAAAAGGTTTTAATGTTTTTGTAAAGATTTGTAAATCAAGAAGGCGGGAAAATTTCAAATAAAAGAACTTACGGCATTTTTACGCTTTTTGCCAGCCGCCGTTTGAACGCGCGGTTAAAACCAAACCGATGCTGGCGGAAATCAACGTTAATAAGGCAAATATCCAAAGATACGGAACGGAAAGAAAAATCGTCCACACAATCACGCCGATTAAAATTGCCAGCGTTTCTGACTGTTTGGATTCGGGCAAAAATTGTTTCTGAACTTGCTTGCCAATAATTAGCTGCAAAGCGACGCGCCCGAAAACATAAGCTAAAATCAGCAACAGAAACAACATAAAAACAACGATTGCATTGATGTAATTCGGCAGAAAATTAAGGCAAGCCATCACGCCGACGGTCGTTCCGACAAACGAAAAAAATCCGATGGAGATAATTTTTAAGGTTGAAAGACGGAAACGCGCAATCGCGCGGCTGACCGCGCCCGGAGAAATCGTCGTCAAAGCCAGCGACAGCACAAACCAGAAAAGAATTGACAAGATTCGCTGCGCAAGGAATGCCAGAGAAAGAGTCGGCGAAAAAAGCTGCGAAGGATTTTG
>DATLXD010000308.1:0-5351 GCA_035575965.1 Pyrinomonadaceae bacterium
TTGATTCCCAAATCGTTCATCGAAACGCGATTAACCAGCAGAGGTTGCGCCGGATTGCGTATGTCGTAAGTCCGCAAATCTCCGTTTCCGTCGCCCGTTTCGCGGCAGCTGTAGAGATAATTTCCGTCCTCGCTCGTCCAACTGCTGTGCATATTGTTGCCGTTTGTTACATTCGGACTGGTGTCTTCGACAAAACCGAGCAACGTCGGTGCCTGCGTTCCGATATTCGTGATGTCGTAGATTTCTGTTCTGCCGCGATTGCTGGAGTTTCCCCAACCGGAAGTGAACATCCGATTTCCGCGAATGTGCATCGCGTGAACCCAATTAACTTCGGTCGGATTTATGTCGCGCACGAAAACCGGATTGGAGGGATTGCTGATGTTGATGACTTTTATTAGCTTATTTGCGAAACCGTTGTAATTTTCAATCAAATAATTTCCCCAGACGAGCATTTCGTGAATCGAGTTATGCCCGTTGCCGCGCGCCGCGTCAACCGTTCCCAAAAGCTGCGGATTTTTAGGATCTGTCAAATCGACGATATGAACACCGCCGCCATTTCCACTTCCGAAATACGCGCGGTTTCCGACAACGATCGCTTCTAAAAACTGCTGATTATTTCCCGGATTATACCAAGCCGACAAAACCGGCGCGTCCGCGTTTGAAATATCGTAGATAAAGGCTCCGCGACAGTTGTAGCTTCCCTGCACGGCAATGTTTCCGTCGGCGTAAATATCCGAAAACTTCCATCTCGGTGTTCCCGCAACCGCCGTGCAGTCGGGCGTAATTTGCGCCCGCAGCCGCACTTTTTGCGCCGAAATATTTTCGCTCAATCCTAAAATAGAGAAGAGCAAACCTAGAAAAACGATTGTTTTATTAAAATAATTCATAATTGAACAATTCGGAATTTCCGAACTCGTCAGTCGTCTGGTGAAATTTGGAAAGTCTTATATTTTCACTCATTTTCCGGTAAAAAACAAGCGTAAAAGTTTTCGGGTACTGTCCTAAATTTAGCTGCCGGAAAATAACTGTTTTTGATGAATAAAAGTTGGTTTGTAAATGCCATAAAGGTCAACAAACAGGTTTGATTATAAAATTTTAGTTGTGAGAAGGCTTTTGAATCGGAAAAGATAATTTAATTTAGATATGGTTTTAGTTTTTCTTCTGTCTTTTTTCCTTTTCGCTGTTTTCTTTTGTATCTTTCTGAACTTTTTCCAGCTCATCGCGATTTCCCGAATCCGAGATTTTTATGCCTTTGCTCTGCATTGCCAGCAGCAGCATTCGATAATTGTCACTTTGCAATTGCAAAATGGCGGAGTTTTTGTCGGCATTGATGGTCAGCCAGTTCTTTTTCGTCTTCATAAAGAAAACCGGTAGGGCGGCGACTCCGAAAGCCAGTGCGCCGAGCGTCGCAACGGTATAGCGCGGTCGGTCGGAGAATGTGTAATCCGCACTTTCGATTTCAGTGAAAGAAATATATTTCGTTTCAAAAGGTTTTTTGCTTCCACGAATCTTTATTCGGTCGCTTTCGAGCGAAATCACAGCCGATTTAGCTTCGATATTTTTCCCGCTTCCGACGAGCATTTGAACCTTGTAAACGGATTGATCCTGCGCCCGCCCCAACGGTTGACAGATGAGCGAAAGAATCAGGATTAAAAACAGATTGATCGCTTTCATAAAGATTTTCCAACTGTTTATTCTAAAAGTTTATTGAAGAAATTCATTTTATCGGCTGTTTATTATAATCCATTTGGTCAGCATTTTGCCCGGATGAAGTTCTCGGTAAAACTTCTATCAGAACGGTTCGGTATTTTTCGATTTCTGCCGGAATCTTAAGGCTTGACTCCGGCGCGGCGAACAGCGGCTTGGTTTTCATCCCGAAAACGGCTTTGTTCATATTATTGTCGTGAAGAATTCCGACCGCCTTGAAAAACGAATCGGTACTCAAACCGGTATCAATCAGTTTTCCCTGATCGAATGCGTAATATATCACTTTAGCGGTTTTCATCAGATCGTCTGCTCCCTTGCCACCGATTACCGGACCGAGAGCGATTTTTCTTTTTCCGTTTGAGGTAAATCCGACATCGCCTTTTTTCATCCATTCGATAGATTCGTCGTCCATAAATAAAACGACGGCATCAAAAGATTTCTTACCCGCCATTTTTAGATTAATATCCTGCGCCTTCAAAGCCAGAAAAACCGGTACACTCCATTTGTCGTCAGCCGAGCGCACCGCAACAATTCCGTTGCCGAGCGTCAATTCGTTAAGCAGGATGTTGACTCTGGTTAATCCGGGAAAAACGGCGACGGCTTTGGCCTTTTGCAGATATTCAAACGGCAACGAACCAGTGCCGAGCGCGGCAAACTGTCTGATGATTTCAACAGACTTTTGCGCCCGCGCGCCAGCGGTTGTCAAATCCTTTTGATTTTGTGACCAGTTTGAAGTGACGAAAAGGAAAACAAAAAGCAAAGAGGTGAAGATTTTCATACAATTTCATTTTACCGGATAAAGCATTCAAATTTAAATCTTTATTTAATAGCCGACATGTATTATTTTCAGAAATCAAAAAGCATTGCTCCCTGAATGTTTTGCGTAAGACTGCAAAATCTTGCAGTTATGAAAAAAGGGCGAAGAAACTACCGATTTTGTTCCTCTTTTGTATTGATTTTTATTTAAGGATAACAAAAAAGCTAAAGGTTAATTCGCTGTAAAAATTCTTCTCCGCTTTCAAAAATTAAATAATTCCTTTCCGACTTTTCTACACGACCAAATGCCTTGTTTCAAAAGTTTTTTTGAAACTGATAATTAGTTTCCAACAATCCAAACTATGAAATTACTTAATTCAATTGATTTGCAAAATTATTTTAAGCCGCCGGCTTGCGAAGCGTTTCGCATTACCAAATCGAATGTTCCAGGCGCGACTTTGCGAAAGCGGCGGTTGCGGTTTAGAGAAACGGCGATTGAGATGGTCGGGTTGTTGCCTTTGAATTCAAAACCGCCGGCAACCAGCAGATTGTAAAGTTCGTTGACGTGCAAAGCCGATGTCGCTTCTGTCAGCAGCAAAGTGCAAGCCTGAGTAATTGTCCGGTCGGTGAACCGATGGCTTACCGGCTCAAAGTTACGGCTGATTGACGGAACATTGCGGGAATTATTATTGATGTATGCAACCGAATTATTGCGGTAATCATTATTCGGCGATGCGTTTTGGTTATTGGCGGAAGACGGATTTTGATTGTTTGAATTTTGGCGCGAGTATCTTTTTGCTTCCAATTCTAAATTATAATCATCGTTTCTGCCATCTTCATAGTCGGGATGTTTTTTGACCTTCCAACTCTTATTGCCCGTCCCCATTGTCGCCAAAAGGCTGTAAATCGCTTCGCCGGTTTGCGCCGCGCTGTTTTCCATCGCTTGGATTTCCTGACGCAGACTGTCGGCTTCGGATTCAACTTCACGAAGTCGTCCGACCAGACGACTTTGAGCGTTGCGGGTTTGCCGCAAACTTTGTTCCAGCGTAGCTATAAGATTTTCGTTAATCATAGGTTCCATAAAGAGTTGGCAAACTAAATTTTAGTTTTTGCTGATAAATAATCGCTTCGTGTCCGTCACTTATTTCTTTCAATCATATAACCCGGAATTTCTTCCAATGCAGAACGATACTCTGTTTTCGGCAATAACTCAAGATTTTTTATGGCGAGGTTGGCAAAAGTATAAGCCTTGTTTCGAGTTACCGCAAGCAATCCGAAATTTTCCAACTTTTCTAAAAGCATTTCACGCGAAACGGTTTTGTAATCGCCGTTGCGCATAATCTTTTCCAATTCAATTTTTACTTTCGGCTCTTTTTCAACAAGTAAAATCAACGGCAAAGTCAATTTTCCCTCAAGCAAATCCGCGCCCGAAGCCTTTCCCAAAACCGCGTCTTCCGCCGTAAAATCAAGCAAATCGTCCGCGAGTTGAAACGCCGTTCCGAGATTCATTCCATAATCGCGTAAAGCAATTTGTTCATCTTTCGCCGCATTCCCCAAAATCGCGCCAATCTCGCAGCACGCGCTAAAAAGATACGCGGTTTTTCGCTGTAAAATATCAAAGTAATCAACCTCGGAAATCTCCGTCTGTCCGAGCGTCGTCAGTTGAATCAACTCGCCTTCGGTCATTTTGCGTGTCAGGCGCGTGAGAATATCGAGAATCTCCAGACTTCTCTCTTTCAAAGAAGTCTCAAACGCCGACATATAAAGCCAATCGCCCATCAAAACTGCCGCTTGATTGCCGAAACGCGCATTGACGCTCGTTCGGTTTCGTCTAGTGTCGGCGTTGTCAATAATATCGTCGTGAACGAGCGTCGCCGTGTGCAGCATTTCCATCACAGTTGCAAGTCGAATCACATTTTCATTCGAGGCGATTCCGCCGTTCGCATAATTCGATAAAAGAAGCAGCGCGGGACGCACCCGCTTGCCGCCGGAAGCCCGCAGATAATCGCCCAAATAATTTATAACTTGGATATTGGAACTTGCTTGACGCTCAAATTCGGCTTCGACCAAAGTCATTTCATCTTTTATCAAGCTGAAAATCTTCTTTGCCGCGATATTCGGATTTAATTTTTCCTTAATTGGTGCAAATGTCTGCATTTAATTTGAGCGGTAATTATCAAACTGCATATCAATACCGAAATCTTTGGCTTTCAGTTTGGCGATTGTATCTTGCAGCGTATCGCGGTCTTTGCCGGAGACGCGCACGGTTTCGCCTTGAATCGAAGCCTGCACTTTTAGTTTTTCGTCTTTGATAAATTTAACGATTTCCTTTGCTTTTTCAATCGGAATTCCCTGCTGGATTTTCACCGTCTGGCGCACAGTTCCGCCAGCCGCCGGTTCGATTTTTTGATAATCGAGAGCTTTGAGCGAAATTCCGCGTTTGACGAATTTCGATTGCAGAATATCGTTCATATTTCGCAGTCTGGTTTCGTCTTCGGCAGACATTATCAAATCTTTGTCCTGCATTTCAACCGTCGCTTTACTGCCTTTAAAGTCAAAACGCTGTGAAACTTCTTTTGTCGTTTGATTTAGTGCATTGGTAATTTCCGCATAATCGGTTTTTGAAACTATATCGAATGAATTTTCTTTTGCCATATATTTATATTGCCACAGATAATTTTAATTTATGAATTAGGAATGATGAATGATGTATATTTAAGATTTTAATTCATTGTTTAAGTATCTGTGGTTTCATTAATCCTAAAAAATCGTTTGAAGTTTTCCGTCGTCTGCTTCGCCAATTCTTCGAGTTCGACCCCGTAAAATTCCGCTAAAAATTTTGCCGTCTCGACGACAAAACTCGGCTCGTTGCGTTTTCCGCGAAACGG
>DATLXD010000309.1:0-11926 GCA_035575965.1 Pyrinomonadaceae bacterium
GGCGGTATCGCGCCTTGAATAACTTTTTGAATATCCTTCGGGTCAGCATTCGACAAATAAAACGTGCGCAGAACCAATTGTTGAAAATTCTGTCGGCGGTTTCCGATGGCTACCAGAATCGTGCGCGGTCCGACTTTTTGAAAAAATAAATTTTCCTGTATAAAGACGTAATCGAGGGCTTTTGCCGCCGTCACGTTTTTCAGTTCGATTTTTACTTTGCGACCGTCAAGTCTCGATTCAGCGTCGAACAACACATTCAAATCCAAATCCTTCGCCAGTTCTTTGATTAAAAACTGCAAATCAACACCTGACGGAAACGGCACATCGCGCAGCTTCTCCAATTTTTGCGGAACAAAATTGTCTTGCGGACTCTGCTTTTGATAGCCGGTCGGAACGAGTTTGACCGTGCCATCGGTGTTTTTTTCCGCGCCGGGGTTATCGCCGTTTTCCACCGCTTGCTGAAGACGCAACATTCTTTCCATTTCGGATTTTGCCAGCTCGTTAGTCGGGTCGTAAGCGTAGGCTTTGCGAAAAGCTAGATAACCGCCAGCATAATCTTTATCCAAAGCGAGGCTTGTTCCGCGCTTCATATACATTTGCGACGCCATAAAAAGAGAACGCCGGTAATGAAGCAGATATTCGGGATTCTTCGGGCTGTCGGTTACAGCCAGCGCGTATTTTTCGGCGGCTTTGTCCCATTGCTCGGCATCTTCGGCTTTCTTTCCTTCTTTGTAGTGTTTCTTTCCGTCGCCCGCAAGGACAGCGGTCGGCGAAAGCAGCGAAAAGAGCAGTAATAACGTAATGGAAAAACGGACGTAAGCGGATTTATTCATAGTTTTGTATTGAAGTCGGTTGTGTTTATTTGCTTCGGCTGGAAACTTTGCGTATCCAAAAAATTTACACGCGATTTTTCGGCTAAAGTTTCAAAAAAGTTTTGTCCCGTCAGGACAAATGATATTTTCAACCAACTTGCCCAAAAAATCAAATAATTTAGAACTTCGCGGGTTGTTAAATTTTTCTTAACCGCGAATTTCTTCGACAAAAGTTACGCGGTTTATCTCGTGCAAAGTGGTTGCGCCGACGAAAACCTTTTTGACCGCCGATTCACGAAGACTCGAAAGTCCTTCCTTTTCGGCTTGACGGCGAATCTCCGAACCCGGACGGCGTTCGATAATCATTTCCCGAATCGCGTCCGACATATCCAAAAGCTCGTGAATCGCCGTTCTGCCGCGATAACCCGTGTGATTGCACGCATCGCAGCCGACACTCATAAAAAACTTCTGATTTTTCACTTCTTCAGGTCGCATTCCCGATTCTAGAATTTCTTCCGGCGTCGGCTCATAATGCCGTTTGCAAACCGGACACAAAAGACGCACCAGCCTTTGCGCGAGAACACAGTTAAGCGCGGAAACAAAATTGTAAGGCTCAACACCCATATTTATAAACCGCCCGATAACGTCAATCACGTTGTTGGCGTGGACGGTCGTAAAAACAAGGTGTCCAGTCAATGCCGATTGGATTGCAATCTGCGCCGTTTCGTTGTCACGGATTTCGCCGACCATAATTTTATCCGGGTCGTGCCGCAAAATTGAACGCAACCCGCGCGCGAACGTCAAACCTTTTTTCTCGTTGACCGGAATCTGCATAATGCCTTGAAGTTGATATTCCACCGGGTCTTCGATGGTAATAATTTTATCTTCGATGTTGCGGATTTCGTTTAACGCGCCGTAAAGCGTCGTCGTTTTTCCCGAACCGGTCGGACCTGTAACCAAAACCATTCCGTAAGGTTCTTTGATATAGAGACGGAAATGTTTTAAATCTTCCGGGTCGAAACCGACGACTTCGAGGCTCAAGTTTTTAAATTCTTCCGAAATCTGTTCTTTGTCGAGAATACGAATAACGCAGTTTTCGCCGTAAGCCGAAGGAAGTATCGAAACGCGGAAATCAACCGTTCTGCCTTTGTAACGGACGCGAAATCGTCCGTCTTGGGGAACTCTGCGCTCGGCAATATCGAGTTCCGACATCACCTTGATACGCGAAACTAAAGTTTGATGGTAGACAATATCAATCGGGTCAACTTTCTGGTAGAGCGCACCGTCAATACGAAACTTAACACTCACGTCGCGGTCACCGGCTTCGATATGAATATCGGAAGCGCGGCTTTCCATTGCGTTATAGATAATCGTATCGACGAGTTTGATAATCGGCGACATATCCGAATCGCCCGCGAGTTTATCCAAATCAAGGACTTCTTCGCCCTGGTCGGTTTCCTTGAGCAAAGAAATTTTGAAACCCGATGCCGCTTCCTGCAAAACTCTCTGCGTCGCGTCGCCTTTCCGCAAAACAACGTCAATTGCACCCGCCGTTGCGACATAAGGAACGATGCGAACATTTAAAACATTTTCGAGTTCGTCCAAAACTTCCAGATTCGTCGGGTCAGCCATCCCGACGTGCAGATTTCTGCCTTCGCGTCTTAAAGGCACGAATTGATTGCGAAGCATCAATTCCACAGGAATTCCGGCAAGCTCTTCATAGCTAATGGGCGATTCTTGGTCGGGCGGCAAAAGGTCAATATACGGCAAGCGGTAACGCCGCGCCAACTGCTTTGCCCCGAC
The DNA here is from genome assembly GCA_035575965.1 of Pyrinomonadaceae bacterium. Lineage (GTDB taxonomy): Bacteria > Acidobacteriota > Blastocatellia > Pyrinomonadales > Pyrinomonadaceae. The sequence goes on from DATLXD010000309.1 coordinate 2,616, forward strand.
GACTTCCGGCGGCTCGTTTTCCAATAAATCCGTAGTATTTATTTTCGGCGCAGAAACCGTTGCCGTGTAATTATTTCCGTTAGGTTGATTTTCCATTTCTTGTCAGTTGTTCATCGTCCGTTGTTAGTTGCTTTGGACTTTTTACTTTTGCTTTTTACTTTTTACCGCTAAACGGACCTGACGAAATCGTCTGAATAATCGGCAGATAAATTGCCAGCAGAATTGTAATCACGATGCCCGCCATAAAAACTAAAATCACGGGTTCGAGCAGACTCGTCAATTGTTCGAGCCGCACTTCGGATTCGGCATCGTAAAAGTTTGCCACTTCGTCGAGCATTTCCCTGAGACTTCCAGACTTTTCGCCGATTCCAATCATATCGAGCGCGAGTTCGGGCAGCCAGTTTGCTTTGTCGAGTGCTTCGGTAAAGCCTCTGCCTTCGCGTATTAGTGATAAAACCGCTTGACTGCGGCGGCGCAGCTCAAGATTGGTGATTGATTCGGAAGCAATATTCCAAGCGTCCGGCACGGTAATTCCACCGGACAAAAGCGTCGAGAGCGAGCGGGCAAGCTGCGCCGTCGTCATTTGCTTTATCAAATTTCCGACAATCGGCAGTTTCAGCAAAAACTTATGCAAAACAAGTTTTCCGCTTGGCGATCGCAACCAGATGACGAGCGCGAAACCCAAAACAAGGACGAGCGGCAAAAGCCACCAAATGTTGCCGGCGATAAAGTTGGAAAACGCTAGAACAATGACTGTGACCGTCGGCAAACCGTTCTTCGTGCTTAAACCTTTGAACAACTCGGACATTCGCGGCACGATGTAAAGCGTCAGAAACGCCACCATAAAAGAAGCCGCCGCCAGCAGAAACAAAGGATATGCGATTGCGCCGCGCAGTTTTCGCGCCACGCCGACATTGCGTTTCAAATATTCAACGTAACGCGATAAAACATCGTCCAACGCACCCGATTTTTCGCCCGCCAGCAAGGATGCCGTGTAAATTTTCGGAAACGTGCCTTGCGCTTCAAAGGCTTCGGAGAGCGACACGCCGCTTTTGATTTTTTCTTCAATGTCCGCCAGCATCGCCCGCAGCGTCGAAGAACCCGAACGGTTTTTCAGCAGATTGATTGACTGCAAAACGGGAATTCCCGCCCGCAAAAGCGCGGAAAGCTGTTGGTTAAAAAGCAGAAAATCATTCGGCTTGACGCGATTTTTTTTGCCCGCGCCGCCGATTGACAAAACTGCCGACAAACCGCTCTCGGCATTTGAAACGGCAAAAACCCGATAGCCTTCACTTTCAAGCTGCGATTTCGCCTCGCCCGCGCCGGTCGCTTCGACCATCCGCGTCATCACTTCGCCCGAAGGCGTTCCAAGACGACAAATAAATTCAGACATATTTCGATTTTAGATTTTAGATTTTGGATTTGTCCGAAAGTGAATCTTGAAAATTTAAATTTGGATTGTCAAACAATTTGAAAATTTTATCAACCATTTCTGCACCAACAATCCAAAATCAATCCAAAATCTAAAATCCAATTGTATCACGCATTTTGCCGGAAAATGTTGCAAACAAAAATCACGCTGCGTGAAACCATTTTTCGCCGCACAACGAATTTTATTTTATCTACATCAAAAAAACATCTTGCGGAATTAAAAAGTCTTGCCTTAGAATATAGTTGAAATAAACGGAGAAATTATGGCTGTGAAAAATGTTTTATCCTTCAGCCGCTCGTGCCTCGCGCATCGGTGGATTTTACTTGTCGGTGTATTTTTGTTCGCCACACTTGCGGCTTTCGCGCAAAATCCGCAGCCGACTCCGCCCGTCGAAGAACCGGACGGAAAACCGATTTCCGTCAAGACTGACCTTGTAACGCTGACGTTAACCGTGACAGACCTTTACGGACGTTATGTTTCGGGCTTGGACAAAAAAGCCTTTACCATTTTAGATAACAACCAAGAACAGGAAATTACTTTTTTCAGCGATTCCGACGCGCCGATTTCCATTGGTATTTTGTTCGATGTTTCCGGTTCGATGAGCCGCGAGAAAATCAGCAAATCGCGCAAGGCATTGGAAAAATTTATCAACACCAGTCATCCGTCCGACGAATACTTTTTGATCGCCTTCAACAATCGCGCTCAGCTATTGCTCGACCGCACGCGCGACGGCGAAGCAGTTTTGCAAAAACTTACACTTGTCGAAACCAAAGGTAATACCGCGCTTTATGATGCTTGCTATCTCGGTGTCGAGCGCGTTACGCGCGGAACTCGCCAGAAAAAAGCTCTTTTAATTATCAGCGACGGTCAGGACAATTCTTCACGCTATAATTTCGGTGAAGTGCGCCGACTGATGAAGGAATCGGATGTTACAATTTACGCCGTCGGTATTTTAGACGGAAGAGACTCGGGAAGTATGGAAGGAATGCAGGGACAAGCCTTTCTGGACGAACTCGCTTCGGTAACAGGCGGAAAATCTTTTTACCCGCAAACCGATGTCGAACTCGACGAAATTTTTGAACGCATCGCGCTCGAACTTCGCCATCAATACTCAATCGGTTATACTCCGAAAGATTTCGCGCCCGACGGAAAATGGCACAAAGTAAAAACTAAGGTCAAACCTCCGCGCGGTCTTCCGCGTCTAACGGTTCGCGGTCGTGAAGGCTACTATGCTTCGCCGACCACGAATTATAAATAATTTTAGCTTTTGGATTTACGATTGAAAATGAAAAGAAAAATCTTGAATGTCTTTCTGTTCGCGTTTTGCTTGAGTCTTTTTCCGGTTTCGGCTTTTTATAATTTTTCCGTCGCAGACGCGCAAACCACGCAAACTTCGACTCGCCCGCGCCAAACCGTTTCACCAACTCCGAGAACTGTTGTCTCGCCAGGTCCGCAGACGGCAGCAAAGTCGGCGGTTTCTCCGACTGTTTCGCCGACACCGGATATAGATGACCCGAATGAGATTATCAAAATTGAAACCGAAGAGGTGAACTTAAATGTTCGCGTTGTCGACCGCAACAATCGTCCGATAAACAATCTGCGACAGGATGAGTTCAAGGTTTATGAAAATAATGTTTTACAGCCGATTACGGCTTTTTCAAAAGCCGAAGTTCCGACCAATTATTCCTTAGTAATTGATAATTCCGGCTCGCTTCGTCAGCAACTTGATAAAGTCATCGAAGCCGGCAAAATTCTTATCGCATCAAATCGTCCCGACGATGAAGCCAGTGTTATTCGTTTTGTCAGCTCGGAAAAAATCGAGATATTGCAGGATTTTACCAATAATAAACCCGAGTTAAACGACGCGCTTGAGAATCTTTTCATCGAAGGCGGAAAAACCGCGATTATCGATGCCGTTTATCTGGCGGCGGAAAGAACCGACAGCTACGAAAAATCGCGTAATCCGAACGATAAAAAACGCCGCGCCCTGATATTAGTTTCCGACGGCGAAGACCGCGACAGTTTTTACAAAGAGCCGCAGCTTTACGAACTGCTCCGCGAATCCGACGTGCAGATTTATGTGATTGGATTTGTCGGCGATTTAGAAAAAGAAGGCGGATTTATCAGCAAAAGCCCGCAAGGTAAAGCGAAGGCTTTTTTGGTGAGACTGGCAACCGAAACCGGCGGTAAAGTTTATTTTCCGAATTCCGTCAATGAACTCAACACCATCGCCCAGGACATTTCCAGCGAACTCCGCACGCAGTATTTGGTCAGCTACAGTCCGACCGACAAAGTGCAGGACAATTCTTACAGAAATATAAAAGTCGCAGTTAACGACAGTCCGAAAAAGGAAAAGCGCATCGCCATCACGCGCTCCGGCATAACTCGTTCTGGAGGTAATGGTCTGAAACCGACTTTGCAAAGAAAGAATTAAGAATCAAGAAGCAAGAAGCAAGAAGTAAAGAGCAAGAAGTAAAAACAAGCAGAAATTCACCTGTCATTTCGTATCCTTATGAATGCTTTAAGCAAACATCACATTATTCTAACTTCTGACTTTTAACTTCTGATTTCTACTTTCCCCTCACCGAGCCTGAAATTTTCTTGTGAGTTGTTTCGCCTGTTCGCAAAACAGAAATACCTTGGTCAACTTCCGTGTGCGGTCGCGGAATGACGTGAACGCTGACGACCGTTCCGACGCGCCGACCGGCAGCTGCGCCCGCGTCAACCGCCGCTTTGACCGCGCCGACTTCGCCTCGCACAATCGCCGTCACAAGTCCCGCGTCAATTTTTTCGTAACCAACAAGCTCGACGTTTGCGGCTTTGACCATTGCGTCCGCCGCTTCAATCATCGCCACCAAGCCCATACATTCAACCATTCCGAGTGCTTCTTGCATTATGCGTATTCTTCCTCTGATTCTTCTTCAAAATCTTCTTCCGGTTCTTCCGCTTCATCGTCAAAATCTGCAAATTTGTCGTCGTCAAACTTCGGCGCGGCTTCGGGAATTGCGGAAACCTTTCGATAAAAAATAGTTCTGGCTTCCTGACGAATTTTGCGCCCGAAAACTCTTTTCAAACCTTCGGTCAAAACTCTGTCGAGTCGTGCTTTTAAATAATCGAGACGCGGCATAACTTCCGCAAAATATTCCAAATCTTTCGGCACGTAAATTTCGCGCCAGCCAAGTTCGAGAAAAACCATCAAATATCTGGCTTAAGCCTTGCCAAGGAAAAATACGCAGAGTGTAATTTCCGTTTTCCTGCAAACTTATTTCATACGCAATGCCAAAAATAAAATGACGGCTGTAACAATCGTCAAAAAAACCGCAACTAAAATAAACCAAAGATTCGGTGTGTTATCGTGTTCTTCCCAAACCACTTCAACTTTCTTCGGCTGAATAATTTTGGATTTCCCGCGCATTATTGCCGCCGCCGATTTTAATTCGGCTTCTTCGTCAGAACTCGATTTTTCTATCGGCTTTGTTATCGATTTTTCGACGAAAATTTCTCTAACTTCTTGCTTTGTCTTTACTTCGCTCTGCTTAAACTCGTTACCGTTTTCCGTAGATATATTTTCTTGAAACCGAGTATTAGCGACTGTTTCAATTTTGTCATTTTTAGCAACGGCAATTTCTGAAGCAACCTCGCCGCCGCAGTTATAGCAAAAAAGCGCACCCTTTCGCACATCTGCGCCGCAAGCGTTGCAAACCTGATTTTCGACCATCGTTTCAGCCATTTTTCAATAGTCAGAAATCAGAGGACAGCAGTCGAGTAAAAAATCCGTTTATTCTGAATTCTGTATTCTGATTATTATATTTTCGCAAAAATTTCTTTTTCCTCGCCCAAATCGCGTGCCGATGGCGTGATAATGGTTTTCGGCGAAATATAAATTTTCGCGCCCGTCTCGACAGCTTTTTTCACATCATCTTCGCTGACAAAATCGACCGCGTTCGGTTTTGCGCCGTTTGAGCCTGCGGTTTCGACATTAGCGACTTGATGAATAATTGTTTTGACTTCGCCGTTTGAAGCGGTCGTTTGATTATTAGCGGCTTCGATTGGACTTTGAATTTCGTCGGGCGTTTCGGAAATTTTGTTTCGTAAAAATTTATCGACAAGTGCGGCAATTTCTTCGCGTTTGACCGTTTGACGATTTTCGGCTGGCGATTTTATTTCTTTTATTTCTAAATCCGCATTCCGCAATCCCAAATCCGCAATCGGTTGGCTTTGGACTTTGAACTTTGGACTTTGGAATGAAACAGGTTTCGTTTCAAACGCCACGCGCTTGATGTCCATTAAATGAATCGGCGAAACATTATCGCTCGTTACGTTTCCGCCCCAGGAGCCGCAGCCCAAAGTCATCGAAGGAGCTAAATCGGTAGAAAAACCGATTGCGCCGTGCGTCGTCGGCGAATTTATAATAACGCGCGATGCGGGCATTTGTTTGCCGTAGGCGATTGCGGCTTCGCGCGATTCGGTGTGCATTCCGGCGGTGTGTCCCATTCCGCCGAATTGCAGAATTTCCAGACATTTTTGCGCTCCGGCTTCGATTCCGTCCGCGACGAAAAAAGCTAATGTCGGCGAGAGTTTTTCGATTGACCAAGGGAAATCTCGTCCGACACCGCCGCAATCGGCAAGCAGACAGCGCGTTCCGGCGGGAACGCTGATTCCCGAGAGATTAGCGATGTATTCGGCGGATTTGCCGACAATGCCCGGATTCAGAGTTCTCTGCGGCGTGAGCAGGATTTGCCCGACCGCATCGGCTTCGGTTTGATTTAAAAAATGTCCGCCCTGCGCTTTGAATTGTTCGCGGACTTGCGTAGCAATCGGAGCATCGGCAACGACGGATTGTTCGGACGCGCAAATCGTGCCGTTGTCAAAACAAGTTCCGGTCAAAATATCGCCGACGGCTTTTTCGACATTTGCCGTTCTTTCGACAAAAACCGGCACGTTTCCGGGTCCGACACCAAACGCCGGTTTGCCCGAAGAATATGCGGCGCGAACAAGTCCCGTTCCGCCGGTTGCTAAAATAACGGCGGTTCGCTTGTGTTTCATCAAAGTTTCCGTGCCTTCGATTGTCGGACTTGACAAACATTGAATTGCATCAGCGGGAAGTCCTTCTCTGACCGCAACTTCGCGCATAATTCTGGCGGTTTCGGCAATAGAACGCGCGGCTGACGGATGCGGCGAAAGAACGATTGTATTACGCGATTTGACGGCGATGATTATCTTAAAAATCGTGGTCGAAGTCGGATTTGTCGAAGGAATAATCGCAGCCACGACACCGCGCGGGCTGGCGATTTCGACGACACTGTCGCTTTCCTTGATTACGCCGACGGTTTTCAGAGTGCGGAAATAATTCCAAACGTCTTCGGAAGCAAAACGATTTTTTTCGCGCTTGTCCTCCGCTTTGCCGAAACCCGTCTCTTCGCACGCCATCGCACCGAGACGCAAGGATGCGCGAAGCGCAACCTGTGCCATCGCTTCGCAAATGCGGTCAATTTTCGCCTGGTCAAATTTCGCAACTTCCTGAAACGCCAGATACGCGGTTTCAACCGCATCACTCGCTTCCTGCTGCGAAACAGGATTTTCATCGCTCATAAGTTTTCAATTACGAATTACGAAATTAGGTTCTTCCGACATTCGTAATTTGAAATTCGTAATTACTTTGTTTTGCTTTTAGCAGTGTCGCGCGTGGTCGAAACAGCCGAATCGTCATTTGCGCCGCCCGCGCCGAGCTGCCCGCGCGAGCTGCCTTGAATCGCTTTTTCGTCCGGGCTGTAACCGACACCTTTCGGTAAAACTCTTTCGACTTCGCCGTGCGGACGCGGGATAACGTGGACGCTGACCAGCTCGCCGACGCGACGCGCCGCCGCCGCACCCGCATCCGTCGCCGCTTTGACCGCGCCGACATCGCCGCGCACGAAAATCGTTACATAACCTGCGCCGATGTATTCCTTGCCGATTAAATCGACATTGGCGGCTTTGACCATTGCATCCGCTGCCTCGACCGCGCCAACGAAACCTTTGGTTTCGACCATTCCGAGTGCTTCTAAAGCCATTCTCTAATCCTCACTTTTAATTTTGTTTGTAAATTTTAATACAAGATTTGAATAAAGGCTAAAAGTATCACGCGCCTCGACCAATAATCAAGCGCAAATTCCGCACAAAACCGCCTCAAAGAATTGACATTCGCGCTTTAACACGGTTATATTTCAACATTAAGACAGGGTTTTGTTTTTTAAAGGCAAAAGGATATTTAAATAAAAAAATGTCATTAACTCTCGGCGAAAAACTGCGGCAGGCGCGGGAAGTGCGTGGTATAACTCTAGGCGAAGTGGCTGAACAGACACGCATTTCCCCTTTGTATATCGAATCTATCGAGAATGATGACTACCGAAGTTTGCCTGGCGGAATTTTTAATAAAGGATTTGTCAAATCTTTCGCCAAATACGTTGGTATTGACGAGCAGGAAGCATTACAGGATTATGCAAGTCTGGCTGCCAATCAAAACAACCAAATCATAGACGAGCCGCGAACATATCGTCCCAAAGTTTTAACCGACGACCGGAGTTCTTACTCTTCGCTTCCGACGATTATTTTTGCCGTGGTAATTTTGGGATTGATGACCGGCGGAATTTTATTTCTGGTTAAATACCTGCAAAATAACCCGAACGGTTCGACACTGGAATCGGCAAATACGACAACCGAATCAAATGCGAATATAAATTCGTCGTCTAATACAAGCAGTGTAAACACTTCGACCCAATCTGCGACGCAGATGAGCGCGTCAAAAATTGAATTTAAGGCTTTGAAAGCACCGGTTTCGCTTGCTTCGGTTTCGGACGACAGAAAAACGAGCAGCTTAATCACGCCCGAAAAACCGGTTGTTTTCGAGGCGAAACAAAACTTGAAACTAAGTTATTCAAAAAGTCAAGCGCAAAATGTTCAGATGATAATTAACGGCAAGCAGATAAATTTGCCGTCCGCGCCGACAAACCCGAAACGCAACGTAATCGATTTGGAGATTACCAATGACAATCTCAAGCAGATTTGGGAAAGCGGCGCGATTAGCTCTAATACGAGCATAAGTCCAACACCGAAATAGCGATTTTTATGCGACTCTTTTGTCGGTTAAAATTGAAAAGTTTTCCTTAAAATTTGAGCAAAATCGCGCCCGCCGAAAAGTGCGGGTTTTTTATTATATTTTATTACCATTAAATGTATGAATATCGAAGAAATCAAAGAAGGTTTAACATTTGACGATGTTTTATTAGTTCCGGCGTATTCGGAAATTTTGCCGAGCGACACCGACACCGCGACCAAATTTTCGCGCAACATCAACCTGAACATTCCGCTGTGTTCATCAGCAATGGACACGGTAACCGAAGCAGGTTTGGCAATCGCGCTCGCCCAGCAAGGCGGAATCGGCGTGATTCATAAAAACTTTTCCATCGAGCGGCAAGCCGAAGAAGTTGACAAGGTAAAACGGAGCGAGTCGGGAATGATTGTTGATCCGGTAACGATTGGCGACGACCGCACGGTTTCCGAGGCGCTTAGCGTAATGCAGCGTTTCAAAATCAGCGGCATTCCCGTCGTTGACGAAAACAATTTGCTGGTCGGAATTATCACCAACCGCGATTTGCGTTTTGAAACGCGCTTTGATATTCCAGTCTCGGAAGTAATGACCAAACAGCCGCTCGTGACCGTTCCCGTCGGGACGACTCTAAACGAAGCAAAGGTAAAGCTGCAAAAACACCGCATCGAAAAACTTCTCGTCGTTGACGACGGCGGACTCCTCAAAGGTTTAATCACGGTTAAAGACATTCAAAAAGCCATTCGTTATCCGTTCGCCGCAAAAGACGAACTCGGACGACTTCGCGTGGCG
>DATLXD010000310.1:0-13166 GCA_035575965.1 Pyrinomonadaceae bacterium
GTAATTTTGACCAGCGACCACGGCAATCTGGAAGATTTATCAATTCGCAACCATACGTTGAATGATGTACCGACAATCGTTTGGGGCAGAAATCGCCGCGAAGTTTCCGAGAAAATAAAAGATTTGACTGATATTACGCCAACGATTTTGAGCCTTTTCGATTGAAATTTGTTTGACATTCCTTGAATAGATATTCTTGCATCTGACAATAACCGGAGAAATTTGTTATAGACTTAACTGAAATGAAGCGTTGGACGATAAAAAAACATGACCGCGAAGCAGTTAAAATGCTGGCAGACGATTTGAGAATTTCGCCAGTCGTTGCTGCTCTGCTTATTTCCCGAGGTTACGAAACGAGGGAAAAAGCGCACAAATTTTTAAATCCTTCGCTCGCCGATTTGCACGAACCAAATCTTTTAAAGGGAATGAACGAAGCAGTCGGACGCATTTTAAAAGCCGTCGAGGCAGGTGAAAAGATTTTGATTTGGGGCGATTATGACGTTGACGGAACAACGGGAACAGTTGTTTTGCGAAAGGCCTTAGAAATTTTGGGCGCAAAAACCGGCTTTCACATTCCGCATCGCTTTACCGAAGGTTATGGTGTCAACATTCCTGCGCTCGAAAAAGCAAAAGAGCGCGGTTACACGCTCGTCGTCAGCGTAGATTGCGGTATCCGCAGCTTTGAACCGATTGCCTGGGCAAAGCAAAACGGCATTGATTTTATCGTTACCGACCATCATTTGTCCGACGAAACAAAAGAAAACCCGGATGCGTTTGCCGTCGTCAATCCAAATCAGCCCGATTGCGAATACCCGGACAAAAATCTTGCCGGTGTCGGCGTAGCATTTAAGCTCGCGCACGCTCTTTTACGCGAAAAAGGTAGAGAAAATCTTGTCAAAGGTTTTTTGAAAATCGTTGCTATCGGGACAATCGCCGACGTTATGAATTTGACGGGCGAGAATCGCGCAATCGTTACACTCGGACTAAAAGATTTGCCGAAAGCTCACAATTACGGACTCAAAGCGTTGATGGAAGTTGCCGACTGCACGGGCGAAATGACGAGCTACGACATCGGTTTTCGCCTCGCGCCGAGAATAAATGCGGCGGGCAGAATGGACGCGGCACGCCACATCGTCGAATTGTTTGAAACAACCGATTTCGATGAAGCTAGAAGTTTGGCGGAAATGCTCAACAGCCGCAACCGTGAACGCCAAAAAGTGCAGGCGGAAATCACCGGATTAGCGATGCTCTCGACTCTCGACTCTCGACTCTCGACTCAAAACTTTGTGGTTGTTGCGGGCGAAGGCTGGCATCGCGGCGTGATTGGACTTGCCGCCTCGAAAATTGCCGAAAAACTTTATCGCCCGACAATTGTTTTCTCTATTGAAAACGGCATCGCGCACGGCAGCGCGAGAAGCATTGCAGGTTATCATCTTCTGCAAAGTTTGGATTCGTGTGCCGAGCTTTTTGAGCAATATGGCGGACACGCGGCGGCGGCGGGAATGAAAATCAAGACGGAAAATATCGAAAAATTGCAGGAAAAATTAAACGCTCACGCAGGCGCAAATTTATCGGCGGAAGATTTAATCCCCGAATTAAAAATCGACGCGGTTGTTTCAAGCCAAACTTTGAACCTCGATTTGGTTGAAGAGCTAAAACGACTCGAACCTTTCGGAATGGGAAACCCGAAGCCGCGATTTTTGACGAAGGATTTGGTTTTAACTAGAGAACCTTTTGTGATGAAAGATAAACATCTGAAGCTAAAACTCGCCGACCAGGGCGGCAAACAATTTGAAGCTGTTTGGTGGGATGGCGTGGATAAATCGAAGGAACAAAATTTAAAAGTAAAGTCGCGCATCGAATTGGCTTACGCGCCCGAAGCTAACAATTGGAACGGCAACACGCGGCTGCAGCTCGTCGTTGAAGACTTCAGAGAAAATCGGTAAATGAATATTTTAGTCATCGGCGGAACAGGATTTATCGGCAGCCAAATTGTGAAAAGGCTTCAGTCAAACGGACACGACATAACAGTTTTTCATCGCGGAAAATTGAAAACCGATGCAAAAGAAATTCTCGGAGAGCGAAAAAATCTAGCTGATTTCACGGATGAATTTGAGAAACTCAAACCGCAAGCCGTCGTTGACGTTATCTGTTACACCGAACAGGACGCGCTTGATTTGACCGAAACTTTTCGCGGCATCGCGAAAAGAGTTGTAGTTTTGAGCAGCCAGGATGTCTATCGCGCCTTTGGCAGAGTTTGGCGGCAGGAAGACGAAACGATTGAGCCGATGCCGCTCGCCGAAAACGCGCCTCTTAGAAGTAAAACATTTTATTATCGAGATTTCGCCGAAAACGAAGACGACCTAAAATTTAATTACAGCAAAACTTTAGTTGAAAAAGTCGTGATGAACGATGCGGAACTTGGCGGAACGATTTTGCGTGTTCCGATGGTCTACGGCATCGGCGACCACAAGCACCGCTTTTTTGAATACATAAAACGAATGGACGACCGGAGACCGTATATTTTGCTGCCGGATGACCGCGAAAATTGGCGTTGGACGCGCGGTTATGTCGAAAATGTCGCCGAAGCGATTGCGCTTGCCGCAACCGATGAACGTGCGAAAAATCAAATTTATAATGTCGGCGAAAAAACGGTTTTGACCGAAAGAAAATGGATTGAAACGCTTGCGCGGGAAATCGGCTGGAAAGGTGAAATCGTAGTTATTGCAAAAAATTTGATGAGCGAATCAACCGAAACGGATATTAATTTGAGCCAGGATATAATCGCCGACACAAGTAAAATTCGCCGCCAATTAAATTTTAAGGAAATCGTTTCGCGCGATGAAGCCATCAAAAAAACGATCGATTGGGAAAGAAAAAATCCGCCTGTTACAATTGATGCAAAAGAGTTTGACTATGAAGCCGAAGATAAAATACTCAAACAATTAAAAAATTATAATGTCTGAAGTTAAGCCGCAGAACTTAAAAAATCTCCAACTTCGCGCGAAGTTGCCGTCGGTTTTTCGCGTGCTGGCGATTTTTGCGTTTGCGGCGACGGTTCTTACAATCGGCATCGGTTTTTATTCGTCGAGAAACAGTCGGGAGTTTCGGATGAAAAGTCTGCCTGCCGAGCTTTCGCAAGATGTTATCGCCGAGGTCGTCGGTTACGAACGCCGCGAAACAGACGGTGAAAAGCTGAAATACTATATTAAAGCCGACCGAGCTAAAACATTTACCGATAATCACCAAGAACTCGAAAACGCATTTATACAGATTTTTGACGAAACGGGCGAAAACTCCGACAAAATTTCATCGGCAACCGCCATTTATGTTCCCGCGACGGACGATTCTAAAAATTTTACGGCTTATTTTGCGGGAAATGTCGACATCGAAACGCGCGATGCGCTGCGGGTAAAAACCGAACAGCTTGTCTATAATAAGGAAACGGAAATCGCCGAAGCCGAAGAACTTATCGAGTTTTCGCGCGAAAATGTAGCGGGGAAATCCATCGGCGCAATTGTCAGAATAAAAGATAAAACCATCGAACTGCTCAAGGATGTCGAAATAAATTCAAACGACCCCGAAAACAAAATCGAACGCGCCAGAATCACCGCCGGACACGCTTTTTTTAAGCAAGCAGTTGGCAAAATCGAGTTTACTCAAAATGTAAATATCAACATTACGGCAAACAATTCCGGCGAACTCGCGCAGCCGACCGATATAAAATCCGACCGCGCAGCCGCTTTTTTTGTTAATCAAGAAATAAACAAAGTTGAATTAAACGGCAACGTGGACGTTTATCAAAAACCAACTAATGCCAATGCAAAATGGACAAAAGCAAAGGCGAATCGCGCAGTTGCGAAAATTGAAAAAGAGTTAAAACAGCTTGAATTATTTGAAAATGTCGACATCGAAACGGCTGCGAATAACTCGAAACCGACCAGAATAAAAACAAATTACGCCGTCTACGATAAAGACGCGGACAGATTTGAACTAAAGAACGGCGTTGATATTGTAACGGTCGAAGACAATCAGCCGACGACGATTCGTTCAAACGAGGCAATTTACGAACAATCGAACGGCAAAATTTTTTTGAGCGGCGCGGCGGAAATCACGCAGGGAAACGATTTTATCAAAGGCGACAATTTGACGGCGGAACTTTTCCCGAATAAAAAACTCAAAAACGCTTACGCTAAAGGCAATGCTTATTTAAGACAAGCAACGTCCGAAAGAACGACGGAAGTTTCGGGCAACGAACTGAACGCGCTTTACGGCGACACCCAGCAATTGCAATCTGCCAACGCCGTCGGCGCGGGACAGGCAGTTTTAACTCCGGCGCAGGCAAACGACTACGCAAAAATCTCGCTTTCCGCGCCAAACGCGATTCGGCTGAGTTTCCGGGCAAACGGTCTTCTGGAACAAATGCAAACCGACGGGCGAACGACACTTTTATTGAACGCGCCGAATATTAATACGGATTCCGCAAACAAAAAACTTACGGCTGACGCTGTGAAAACTGTTTTTAACGCAAATGGCAAGGATTTGGTAGAAGCCGAAGCCGTCGGCAACGCCGAACTTTTCGTCGAGCCGCTTCGCGCCGCGCCTGAAAATTATCGAACGACAATAAATGCGCCGCGTTTCGACTGCGAATTTTTTGAAACGGGCAACAATGCAAAAAATTGTGCGGCTTCGGGAAATGCCAAAGGCGTGCGCGTGCCGACTGTTTCTGGGGAAAATCGCGGTAATCAAACAATTTCGGCGGAAAGATTAGATGTCAAATTCAGTCAGGAAAATAAAGATATTGACAGGTTTGACGCTTTCGGCAAGGCGAAATTTTCAGAACTCGACCGTAATGGAATCGCCAATCAACTGACTTTTACGGCGGGCGATGAATTCATCAGACTGCGCGGCGGTGAGCCGACGGTTTGGGATTCGCGGGCGCGTGCAAAAGCGGGCGAAATTGATTGGGACACGCGCAACGAGAAATCCGCTTTGCGCGGAAAAGTTTCGACAACTTATTACAGTCAGAAACAAACCGGCGGCGCGACACCGTTTGCTAACGCAAGTTCGCCTGTTTTTGTAACGTCAGAAAATGCAGAATTCGACCACCGCGCCGAAACCGGACTTTACACGGGAAACGCCCGCGCTTGGCAGGAGAATAATTATGTTCGCGCCGATAAACTGCTCGTCAGACAAAAAGAAGGACAGCTTTACGGCGAAGGCACGGTGCAGAGTCTTTTGTATGACGCGAAACGTAAGGAAAACGGCAAGGAAACTTCCGTTCCGGTTTATGCCGCCGCGCAAAAATTGTCTTACGCGAAAGACAAAAACGTGCTTCGTTACGAAACGAATGTTGACATCAGACAAGGCGCGGACAGAATTGTCGCGGGCGCGGCAAATGTTTTTTTGAACGACAAAAATGAAGTTTCGCAAACCGTTGCGGAAAATAATGTGGTCATAACTCAGCCGAATCGAAAGGTCGTGGGCGATTACGCTCAATATAACACGGCTGATGAAACGATAGTTTTGCGCGGCAATCCCGCCCGCGTCGAAGACAGCGAAACCGGCTCTTCACAGGGAGCGCAACTGACGCTTTCTCTGCGCGAGAAACGCATCGAAGGCGAAAGCAAAACGCGAGAAAATAACACGGGCAGAATGCGGACTATTTATAAAGTCAAGAAGCCATAAAATGCAATTACGAATTACGAATGGCGATAATAAATAAAAATTTCTAAAATAAATCGCAACGGAATTACTTCAAACTTCAAATCATAATTGTTGAATTTCTTCAAAAATAAAACTTCAGAATCAAACAACGGTAGTTATAAAGATGTTCCTGCCGATTCTTTGTCTGCGCGTGATTTGCAAAAAACATACGGGCGCAGGCGCGTCGTTGATGATGTTTCGCTATTTGTCGAACAAGGCGAAGTCGTCGGGCTTTTGGGCGCGAACGGCGCGGGGAAAACAACGACATTTTATATGATGACCGGACTCGAACGCGCCGAAAACGGTCGAATTTTTTTGAACGGTCAAGACGTAACAAATCTTCCGATGTATCTGCGTGCGCGGCTCGGACTCGGATATTTGCCGCAAGAGCCTTCGATTTTCCGCAAAATGACAGCCGAACAAAACGTCTTGGCGGTTCTGGAAACTATGAAAATCTCACGCGCCGACAGATTCCTGCGTCTCGAAGAATTACTGGAAGAGTTCGGCATTTCTCACGTTCGCAAAACACGCGGCGACGCACTTTCCGGCGGTGAACGGCGGCGCGTGGAAATCGCGCGTTGTCTGGCAACCGAGCCGCAGTATATTCTACTCGACGAGCCGTTTGCAGGAATTGACCCAATTGCTATTGACGACATTCGGGAAATTATTCTTTATTTGAAGAATCACGGCATCGGAATTCTTATCACCGACCACAATGTCCGCGAAACTCTCGGCATTACAGACCGCGCATATATTATGGCGGAAGGGAAAATTTTGCGGAGCGGCGCACCAGCCGAACTTGTGGAAGATGCGGAAGTTAGGCGGCTTTATTTGGGCGAAAGGTTCAGCCTTTGAATTAAAAATTAAAAATTAAAAACTTTATCCTTCATTTCTTGAAACTTTATCTTAAATTGTGAATCTTGAATTCTGAATCCTGAATTTTTAATTCAAAGACTCTTTTCTCATTTTTTAGTAATCAGTTATAATATCTGCGGAAGCCGATCGTTTGAATTTGTTGATTTGGAAAAGCTCTCGAAATAAACTTATACATTAATAGATGGCATCGTTAAGACTTACACAAAAACTTGCACAGCGAATGATTTTGACTCCGCAGCTGCGGCAGCGAATCGAGATGCTGCAGATGACGACCGTCGAGCTGAGCGAACTCATTCAGCAGGAAATGGTTGAAAATCCGGTTTTGGAAGAAGTTTTGACCGATGAAGAATTTCAGGAAATCTCCGAAAAAATTCTTGACCAAAACTCAAGCGGACAGGAAGATACTCACGAAAACGGACACGATAAGGATTTTGATTTTTCGACGGGTTTAGAACAAGCCGAAAGTTTCACGCCTGAAAAGCCCAATGAAAACGGATTCGAGGAAAATAACAGCCAGGATTTTGAAGGCGGTGAAGATTACTCCGAAGACAAATCGGATTCTTTTGAGGAAGTCGACTACGGCAGAGAATTTCAAGATTATCTCGACCCGGGGTATAAAACGCAGGAAATTGAATTTAAGGACGACGCACCGAGTTTTGACCAATTTTTATCGCGCTCGCAATCGCTAACCGAACATCTCGAATGGCAACTCAATCTTTTGCAAATCAGCGATAGACTGGAAGAAGCGGCGGTTTGCGTTATCGGAAATCTAAATGAAGACGGGCGTTTGACGACTTCTAGCGAAGAAATTGCCGAAATGTGCGGCTGCTCGCTTGAAATGGTTGAAAAAGCCAGACAAACTGTGATGCGCCTTGAGCCGGTCGGGTGTGGTGTGCGCGATGTTAAGGAATGTCTGTTCGTTCAGCTTGAAGCAAACGGCGAGGGCGAGAGCTTGGCGGCGGAACTGGTTCAAAATCATCTGGAAGATTTGCAGCCGCATCGTCTTCAGCATTTATCGAAAGACACAGGTATTGACCTGCACTTGCTGAATGAAGAAATCAATAAAATACGCAGGTTAGACCCGTATCCGGGCAGGCGTTATTCTTCGGAAGAGCCGATTTACGTTGCACCGGAAGTTTATATCGAAAAAATTGAAGAAGATTACGTTATTTATTTCACCGACGACGGAAGCCCGCGTTTGCGAATCAGCTCGACATATAAAAAATTAGTCGATAAAGAAGGAATAACGAAAGAAACAAAGGATTTTATCAAAGATAAAGTGCGCTCGGCGGTTGACCTTTTGCGAAATATCGAACATCGCCGGCAGACGATTTATCGCGTCGTCGAATGTATCGTGCAGCGTCAGCGCGAATTTTTGGAACACGGCGTTCAGCATATCAAGCCGATGATGCTCAAGGATGTAGCCGAGGACATCGGAATGCACCTGTCGACGATTTCCCGCGTCGTCAATCGCAAATACGCGCACACGCCGCAGGGCGTTATCGAGCTTCGACGCTTTTTCTCCGAAGGTATGCTCAATGAGGACGGCGAGGAAGTTTCGACGCGCATTTTGAAATTGAGAATCAAGAAAATGACCGAGGAAGAAGATTCCAGAAAGCCTTTGACCGACGACCAAATCACCAAAGTTTTGAGCAAAGAAGGCGTCAAACTCTCGCGCCGAACAGTCGCCAAATACCGCGACCAAATGCAGATCCCCGGATCGCGCGAACGCAAAACAGTGATTTGAATTTTAGATTTTGGATTTTGGATTAAGTAAAAGCAGTTGGCTTGGTAGAAATTTATAATTATTGGTAAGAGACCGTCATAAAAATTCATTTATCTTAATTTATCAATGCCCAATTTCTTGTTTTTGAATCCAAAATCTAAAATCCAAAATCCAAAATCAAAAGGGGGTTTGCAACCATATGAAATTTGAATACACCGGCAGACATATCGAAGTTACGCCCGCGTTGCGGTCGCACGTCGAAGAACATTTTGAAAGACTAAATCATTTGTTCGACGGCAATGACAGGAATGCGCATATTATTATCGAAGTAGAAAAAAATAAACACCGCGCGGAAGTCATCGTCAAATGGCGCAACGAAGTTTTGACTGCGACAACCGCTGCCGCCGATATGTATAAATCTCTGTCGCAAACGATTGACAAAATCGAGAAACAAGCCTTAAAACTGAAAAGTAAAATTATTGACAAACATCACAAAGTCAAAAAGGTCAGCACCGTCGTGCCGCCGGCAGATAAAACGGAAGAAGTCAGCCCCGCACCGACCGCATCTAAAATCATTGATTCAAATAATTATCCGGTCAAGCCGATGACGGTCGAAGAAGCCGTCTTGCGTCTGAATGACGAAGAAAATCAGTTTCTCGTTTTTAGAAATGCGGATAACGAGCGCGTTTCGGTAGTCTATAAACGAAACGACGGAAACTACGGTCTGATTCAACCGTAAAAACTTGAAAATCAAATCCGCAGAGCGAACCGATTAGACGACCGCAATCGAAAAATTACGGTCGCCTGATTGTCGCCGTCATTTTATGTCCCAAAACAAAACAGAAAAAAAGTCTTTTCCGAATTTTGTGATTATCACCGGATTGAGCGGTTCTGGAATGAGTTCGGCGACTAACGCTTTTGAAGATTTGGGATATTTTTGTGTTGATAATCTGCCTGTAACGATGCTTTCGACATTTTCACGCCTGCTCATTCCAAATGCGGAGGAAGTTGTGGCGATTGAAAAAGCCGCGCTCGTCATTAACATTCGGGAACGCCATTTTCTTTCCGAATTTCCGAGCGAATTGAAAAAAATAGAAAAAAAACTTTCGCCGTTCGTGCTTTTTTTTGAAGCCTCCGACGAAGTTTTGCAGCGTCGTTTTTCCGAAACGCGCCGCCCGCATCCGGCGGATACGGGCAAAGGATTGCTGGCGGCGATTCGCACCGAGAAAAAAGCGATGCGAAAAATTCGTGAAACGGCGGATTTGATTATTGATACTTCAGAGAATACCGTTCATACGCTCCGACACTTATTGGTGCAGAGATTCGGAAACGCTAAAGAAGGTGCGCCGCTCCACGTTTCGATTTTCAGTTTCGGACATAAACACGGCACTGCGCGTCAAGCGGATTTGCTTTTTGACGTGCGGCATCTGCCGAATCCGTATTTTGAAAAGGGCTTGCGCGAACTGCCCGGAACACACAAAAAAGTGATTGAATTTCTCGACGAGCAATTTGAAGTTCAGGAAACCATCCGGCGTTTTACGGATTTATTGGAATATCTGCTACCGCTTTATCGCCGCGAAGGAAAATCGTATCTGACAATCGGAGTCGGTTGCACCGGCGGCAGGCATCGCTCGGTGATGGTGGCAAACAGATTAGGTAAAGCATTGAAAAACGATAATTTTGACGTTTCGGTTGCGCATCGGGACGTACAGAAGTAAAAAGTAAAATTATAAAGATGAAAAAAATCGGCGGTGTTATAGTCTCGCACGGACAGGTTGCGGGTGAATTACTTGCGGCGGCAGAAACAGTCGTCGGCACTTTGAGTCATATCACTGCGGTTTCCATCGGCTGGCACGACGACGTGGAAATGGCGAAGGACGAAATTTCACGCGCCATCAATAAAGTATCAGAGGGCGCGGGAGTTTTGCTCTTAACCGATATGTTTGGCGGGACACCAACCAATATCTCGGCAATGTTTATAAAAGAAAACGAAGTCGAAATCGTAACGGGCGTAAATTTGCCGATGGTCATAAAACTCGCTTCGCAAAATAAGGAAATATCCTTAATTGAACTGGCAAAAGAAGTTGAAGAACAGGGCAAACAGGCGATTTATCGAACGAGTGAGCTGCTTGAACCGCAAAACATTAGAAGGGATGCTTAAAGTAAAACTTAAAGTAACCAATCAGCTCGGTCTTCACGCTCGCGCCGCCGCACAGCTTGTGCGTCTCGCCGGAAGTTTTCGATGCAACATCGAGCTAAGACGCACGGATAATGCCGTAGTTGCCGATGCCAAATCAATTTTGAGCGTTCTGACTTTAGCCGCTGCCAAAGGAACTGAACTTGATTTACAAGTCGAAGGCTCGGACGAAAAACGAGCGTCCCAAGCAATTGAAGAGATTTTTTTAGACGGTTTCGGAGAATTATAAAACTTATTATATGGATTTTGCTGAACAGGATTTCCCGGGAAAAGGAAAAAAAGTCGGAATCGTCGGCGTGCCGCTCGGCTACGGCGCAGGCGTAAAGGGAAGCGAACTCGGGGCGACCGCTCTGCGTCTGGTAGATTTTCGAGGGAATTCGCTTGTCGGACATATCGAAGAACTTGGTTTTGCAGTCGAAGATTACGGCGACATCGAAATCACTAAACCGAATTCTGCGGCGAAGGAAGGAGAAAATCCGAAATATCTCGATGAAATGCTGGCTTCGTGCGAAAATATGGCGAAGTCAATCAAAGGTATTTTGCAGGAAAATGCTTTTCCGGTTGTTTTAGGCGGCGACCATTCAATCGCTGTCGGCACATTTTCGGCAATTTCTTCATTCTTTTTGGCACAAAAAGAAGAAATCGGTTTGATTTGGCTCGACGCGCACGCCGACATCAACACGCACGAAACTTCGCCTTCGGGCAATCTTCATGGAATGTCGCTTGCCGCGCTTCTCGGTTACGGCGAGCCGTCGCTGGTCAATTTGGAAGGATTTTCACCGAAACTCAATCCTAAATTCTGCGCTCACGTCGGCGCGAGAGATTTGGATTTAGGCGAAAAACGACGAATTAGAGAACTCGGAATGCGCGGAAATTTTTTTACGATGAGCGACATTGACCGTCACGGAATGTTGGCTTGTGTCGAAGACGCTGTAAAAATCGCTTCGCAAGCATCGGGCGGTTTTGCCGTAACCTTTGATGTAGACATTATTGACCCGCGTTTTGCGCCCGGTTCGGGAACGCTTGTGCGCGGCGGAATTACTTATCGTGAAGCACATCTCGCGCTCGAAGTAATTGCAGAAACACGGAAAATGTGTTCTTTTGAAATCGTCGAAGTCAATCCGATGCTCGACCAAAGTAACATCACAGTCGAACTTGCAGGTGAACTTATTCTTTCAGCTTTAGGAAAAACTATTTTATAAGCTAGTGTAAAACGGTAAGTGATAGAAGGTAAATAGTTGAAAACAATGAATATTAACGCTTATTGTTTTCAGTATACTTTTATGCAAAAAATCAAACTCGGCGTAATTTTTGGTGGACGTTCGGGCGAACACGAAATCTCTATTCGCTCGGCAAAAACTATAATTGAACAAATTGACAAAGATAAATATGAAGTTATTCCGATTGCCATAAGCCAAGAGGGAAACTGGCTTAACCCGAAGGAATCGTTGAAACTTTTCTCCGCGCAGACACAGGAAATTTTAAGCAAAACAGTCGAAAATTATCCGAATAATGCAATTGCGCTGATTGGCGATACAAAATACAAAGGTTTGACCGGTTTGAAAACTTCCGAAACAAAAGAAAGTGTTGTGCCGCTCGACGTGATTTTCCCCGTGCTGCACGGAACGTATGGAGAAGACGGCACTATTCAAGGACTTTTTGAAATGGCTGATATTCCTTATGTCGGCTGCGGAGTGCTTGCTTCCGCCTGCGGTATGGACAAAGTTGTGATGAAAACGCTTTTCCGCGATGCGGAGCTACCGATGTGTAAATACGTCTGGTTTTTGCGAAGCGAATGGGAACGCGAAGGCGACGCGGTTATCCGGCAAACCGAAGCCAAACTCGGTTATCCGTGTTTTGTCAAACCGGCAAATCTCGGCTCATCGGTCGGAGTTTCCAAAGCGACGGATGAATATTCGCTCAGGAAAGCCATCGAACTCGCCGCCGAATACGACCGCAAAATTATCGTCGAAGAGGGACTCGATATGCGCGAGATTGAGTGTGCCGTTATCGGCTATGAAGACGCGCAAGCGAGTTTGCCGGGCGAATATATCATCAAGGAAGACGACAAAAAATTTCTCGATTATACGGAAAAATACTCCGGCACGGGAAACAATGAATTCGTCGTTACCGCGCTCGTTTCCGAAGAATTAACCAAGAAGATCCAGCAAATGGCGATCGCGGCGTTTCGCGCGATTGACGGTTCGGGTCTGGCGCGGGTTGATTTCTTTCTGCGAAACGATACAGGCACGCTTCTCATCAACGAAATCAATACTTTACCGGGTTTAACCGATGCTTCGGGCTTTCCAAAAATGTGGGCGGGAACGAGCTTGCTCTTCTCGGAAGTGATTGACAAATTGGTTGAAGCGGCGATGGAAAGACACCGAGACAAATCAAGAAATAAAACGAGTTTTTAAGCGAAATTATTTTTCGACGGTTATTTGCATTTGAAAAAATTTTCGGTCAAACTGTCTGTGCTAAAAACAAACTTTCGGACGAATCTAATCACCGTCCGAACCGAAAATACAGGGAGGAAAAAATGTCAGTAGCGAAAAATATTGAAATTTCGTCAACCTCGAACACGAGTTTTGAGGATGCCATCAAAAAAGGAATCGAACGCGCGACGCAATCGGTGAAAAATGTGCGCGGCGCGTGGATTAA